>JBMLOK010000079.1:0-1421 GCA_049243005.1 Bacteroidia bacterium
AAAACTTCACCAAAAATTATTCGAATTGTGTTTGCATGTTTTGTTTCAGGTGTTTTGCTTAAACTCATATTTGAAATTTTAAGGAATTTGAATGTGATTTAAAAAGCATTCAATAAGGAATTAATACCTGAACTTCTGTATTTTTGGAGCGATATGAAAAAAATCGCACTTAGTCTTATACTGTTTATTCCGTTTTTGCTTGCTGCTCAAACACTTCCAAAACCGGATGCAGATATCATTCAATCACTTGAACACAATATTTCTTATTTAGCTGATGACCGTCTGGAAGGCCGATTGATTGGCAGTAAAGGAGAAAAGATGGCTTATGAGTTTTTGGTTGAAAATTTTCAATCAATGAACCTTTGGCAAAAGGGAGAACAAGGTTATTTGCAAAATTTTAAAATCAAGAAAATATCCTACAAAAAGGCTTCATTAATTTTAGAAACCAAAGCAGGTGAAATTAAATTTGAAAGAATTGACAGAGGGAAAAATTTTCCAATTGAAGGTTCCGGTATCGGAGAAGTTTCGGGTAAATGCGTTTGGTTGGGTTATGGAATTGAAGCGCCTTCTTTGGGACATAATGATTATGCTACACACAAAAGTATCAAAGGCAAAATTGTTGTGATTAAATTAGGTCGTCCTGATGCCGATAATCCTCATTCAAATTTAGCAGCTTATGCTTCTTTGGAAGCAAAATTGGATACTGCTTTCCACAAAGGTGCTGATGCTGTAATTGTTATTAATACAAATGATGCCAATATTGAACCCGATTTTAAACCCATCACAAAGGCAAAATTTACTTATGGTCCGGTTTATTTTTTAAGTAAAACCAATAACCTCGATTCTATCAATTTTGTGAATGCAAAAGCAGCCATTGCAATTGATACCATGGGAATTGAATTAGAAGGACATAATGTGATTGGGTATATCAATAACAAAGCAGATAAAACAGTAGTTATTGGTGCTCATTACGACCATTTAGGATACAATGAATTAGGTGGTTCTACTTATAGAAAAACACAAAACGAAAAACCTCAGATACACAATGGGGCTGATGACAATGCCAGTGGAACTGCGGCTTTGATTGAACTGGCTGAATTGATTCAAAAATCTCCTTACCGTTCTCAAAATTATGTGTTCATTGCTTTTAGTGGCGAAGAAGAAGGTTTATTGGGCTCAAGGTATTTTGTTGAACACCCAACCGTAGATTTAAACAAAGTAAATTATATGATAAACATGGATATGGTTGGACGTTTAGATACCACCAAAAACATGTTCTCTATTAGTGGAACAGGCACTTCTCCAAGATGGGATTCTGTATTGAATGAAATAAGTGTAGATAATATCAAAGCTAAATATGATCCATCAGGAACAGGTGCCAGCGATCATACCAGCTTTTACAATGCAGGAATGCCGGTTTT
>JBMLOK010000080.1:0-3114 GCA_049243005.1 Bacteroidia bacterium
AGTCGATATTTAATCCTACTGCCAAGGGAATCAGGCCTAACATGGTAGCAGAAGCTGTTAAAATAACAGGTGTCATCCTGGTTTTTCCAGCTTCAATAATTGCCTCTTTATACTCCATTCCATGGCTATGTAAGATTTCTGTAAATTCAACTAATAGGATACCATTTCGTACTACAATTCCGGCCAATGCTATAATTCCTACACCTGTCATGATGATTGAAATATCCATTCCGGTAAATGAAAATCCTAAAAGAACTCCAATTATACTGAAGATGATTTCAGATAGAATAATGATTGGTTTTGAAATCGAGTTAAACTGTGTAACTAAAATTAAAAAGATCAATCCTAATGAAATCATTAATGCACCTCCAAGGAAAGCTCCAGTTTCAGCTTGTTCTTCTTGTTCACCTGTCATGTCAACTTTTACAGTATTAGGTAATTTATATCTTTCAACTGCTTTTGTTACACTTGCCACAACTTCATTTGGAGTGAAACCCGAAAGTACGTTTGAAGAGATGGTAACAACACGTTTCTGATTCTTTCTTTTAATACCGCCGTAATTGTTTACATATTTTATGGTTGCAACTGATGATAGTGGTATGCTTCTCATCATTCCGCCCATATTCATATCACGGAAAGCAATCTTCAAGTTCATGATTTCATTGATGTTGTTTCTTTGGTCAAATGAATACCTTAAATTGATCGGATACTCATCATTGGCATCTTTGAATTTTGAAATTTCTTTACCAAAAATGGCAGTTCTTAATTCCATTCCAATTTGACCTGTTGAAATTCCTTCTCTGTTAGCTCTTTCTCTATCTATAACTACTTCAATTTCCGGTTTGTTTGATTGTAAATCAGACTTCAATTCCTCAACACCCGGTATCGAAAGTGAATCTAAATAACGTTTCATGTTTTTAGAAACTACTGATAGTTCTTTGAAATCATCACCTGAAATTTCAATGTTTACCGGTTTACCTGTTGGAGGTCCACCTTGTTCTTGGTCAACAGAAATTTCTGCTCCTGGGATTCCTTTAACAGCTTCTCTAATTTTATCCAAATAAACTACTGTTGACTTGCCATTTCTTTTTGAAAACTCAACAAATGCTACCGATACTTTTCCTAAATGTGGTTGTGCTGAGAATGATGCTTCAAAGTTACCTTCATCACCAGCTCCAACTGAAACATTTGAGATTACAGATTCAACGATTTCATTTGAATCTCCAATTACTTTATAGATTCTTTTTTCAACAATTTTTGTGATTGAATCAGTATAAGTTTGATCTGTTCCTATCGGTAATCTTAAATAAGTATAAATAAAGTTAGGATCACTTTTTGGAAAGAATACAACACCTGGTTTTGCAATGCCTGTTATTACAATTGAAGCAAAGAATAAAACTACAATTCCTACCATTGTCCAGATTGGTCTGCTTCCTGCAAGAAACCATGTAATTCTACTTTTGTAGGCTTCTTGTACTCTTGGCCATGTATGATTCTGCCAATTTTCTATCCACTTGTATAAAACAAATCTGTTTAATGAGTAAAGTCCAAATAATAGAACTAAGAAATTACCCATTCCATGATTACCTGAAATGTAGAATATCAATGCCAATGCTCCAAAAATGGTTGCTGTTATTTTGAATCCTTTTTTGTTTTGTCTTGCTGCTTTTTCTTCTTCATGAGTTTTCATAAAATCAACAGCGAAAACAGGATTCATAATATAAGCAACTACAAGAGATGCACTCAAAGTAATAATTAATGTTATTGGTAAGAAGAACATGAATTTACCAATTACTCCTTGCCAGAAAGCCAAAGGAATAAATGGTGCAAGAGTTGTTAGGGTTCCTGAGAATACAGGTAAGAATACTTCACCTGCAGCTAATTTGGCTGCTTTTTTAATCGGAACTTTTCCGTTTTCAAATATTCTGTGTGTATTCTCAATTACCACAATTGCATCATCCACCACAATACCAAGAGCTAATAAGAATGAGAACAATACAATCATGTTTAAAGTAAAACCAAATGTTGGCATGATAATGAATGCAACTGCCATCGATAATGGTACTGAAAGTCCAACGAAAATTGCATTGGTTGTTCCCATGAAAAACATCAGAATTACAGTTACTAAAATAAATCCGATAATGATGGTATTAATCAAATCATGAAGTGTAACTCTTGTATTTGAAGACTGGTCTCCGGTGATAGTTACAGTTAAGTTTTCAGGGAGTGAAGTTTCCTTCATATCCTCTGTTATTTTTTTGATTTTATCACTGGCATCAATTAAGTTTTCACCACTTCTTTTAATAACATTTAATGTAATTACATTTTTGTTATCTAAACGCGCAAAACTTTCCTGTTCTTTAAATCCATCAGTAATTGTAGCGATGTCTTTTAAGTAAACTGTAGCTCCTGAACCTGCTCTAACAACGATGTCGCCAATTTTATTTGGGTCGATAAACTGACCAACAACATTAATTGATCTTTTAACACCTTCCATTCTCATTTGTCCACCTGAGATGGTAAGATTTTCATATGCAACAGAAGATTCAATATCTCTAAAACTTACACCTGCTGATTGCATTTTGTACATATCAACATCAATTTTAATTTCACGGTCTAAGGCACCAACAATATCTACACGGGTGATTTCCTTTAAACCTTCAATTCTGTCTTGTAAATCTTCAGCGTATTTTTTCAATTTATCAAGACTATAATCTCCTGATAAATGCACGTTCATGATTGGAAGCTGAGATACGTCGATATCAATAACCTGAGGATCATCAGGTAAGTCGTTTGGTAAATCGTTTTTCGCTTTGTCAACCGCATCTTTAACTTTCTGTTTGGCAACAGGTACATCTACATCGGTATTGAACTCAACGTTTACCATTGAGAAATCCTGCAATGATGAACTTGTTACTTTTTTTACGCCTGATATCGATTTAACTTGTTTCTCAATATTTTTTGAAACAAGGTTTTCCATATCAGCTGGAGAAGTTCCCGGATATATTGTTGTAACTAATATTTGAGGAAACACTACTTCAGGAAATTGTTCCTTTGGTAATGAATTATAGCTAAACAAACCTGCCAGCGTAATAATGATGGTCATGATATAGA
>JBMLOK010000081.1:0-3401 GCA_049243005.1 Bacteroidia bacterium
TTGAAAAGGGTGAATATCTAAAAGCCAACTTATTGGTGGTTTTAATCTGATTGAATTTCAATCGCTTTTACGTCCCGTTCAAAGCAAGAAAATTCCATTTCGTCAAACTTTTTGTGTGTAATGGGCTTTATTAGTTCAAATTCGCAGCAAAATTCAAATTCTCAGAGCGCTGAAGAATTTGGTTTCCATCACTTTTATGAAAAAAATACTCTTACTATCCTTAGTCCTGATTTCCTGGCTCAGCCAAACATCAGCCCAGGAAAAAAAATTCAGCATCTCAGGTGAAATCAAAGATGCAAAAAATGGAGAAGAACTTATTGGTGCCTCCGTTGCTGTTCCTTCCCTTAAACTTGGTGTTACAACCAATGCTTATGGATTCTATTCACTAAGTCTTCCCGCTGGTACTTATGAAATCGAAATTAGTTACCTGGGTTATGTTACCGAAAAGAAATCGATTAATCTCAACCAAAACCTAAAACAAAATTTCGAGTTGAAGGAAGATAAAAAAGACCTCAAAGAAGTTTTGGTAAAAGCTGATAAAGTAGACAAAAGCAATTTTGAGTCGAACAAAATGAGCGTGGTGAAACTCGATATCAAACAAGTAAAAAAGATTCCTCTTTTATTAGGTGAAGTTGATATCATCAAAGCCATTCAATTGCTTCCGGGTGTTCAACAAGCCGGTGATGGTAGCACACTTTTCACGGTTCGTGGTGGTAATATCGACCATAACCTTGTGCTTTTAGATGAAGCTGTGGTTTACAATCCTTCACACGTTTTGGGTTTCTTCTCGGTTTTTAATGGTGATGCTATTAAAGATTTTGAAATCTATAAAGGTGGAATTCCTTCTCAATACGGCGGTCGTTTGGCTTCTGTTTTAGATGTGAGAATGAAAGATGGTAACAGCAAAAATTTCGGTGTTTCAGGCGGAATTGGTTTGCTTTCATCGAGATTAACTGTTGAAGGTCCGATTGTAAAAGACAAAGGTTCGTTTATGATTTCAGGCAGAAGAAGTTATTTCGACATTTTCTTCCCTTTTACAGAACAAACAAAAGATGCTACGGCTTATTTCGGTGACATCAATATCAAAGGCAATTATCAGCTTACAGAAAAAGACAAAATTTTTGTTTCAGGTTATGCCGGTAGAGACAAATTAGGTTTTGGTGATTTCTTTGGTTTCGGCTGGGGAAATTATACAGGAACACTACGTTGGAACCATATTTTCAACAACAAACTTTTTGTAAATACAAGTTTGGTTTACAGTAAGTACGATTATGGTTTCGACTTAAATATTTCTGATAACCTGAATTTTAAACGTTCGAATTTTATCAACGATTACAATTTAAAAATTGAAGGTAATTACTTCATTTCACCTAAAAGCAGTTTGAAGTTTGGTACCAAACAAACCTATTACAAATTCGATCCGGGAGTGAGAACAAAAATTACTGCAGAATCTATTGTTCCTGAAGAAGCATTGCCTTCAAAAAGAGCATTTGAACAAAATTATTTCATCAGTCATAGCTACAAATTCAATTCTCGTTTAAGCACAGAATATGGTGCGAGACTTTCTGTTTTCTCTAATATTGGTGAAGGAAGAAGCATTAATTATGCAGGTGGAAGTCCTACTTATATCGAAAATGGTTTCGTAAAAGAAGCTGCTAAAGATGCAACAAATCCTTATACCAACTATGCTTCTGGCGAGGTTTACAATACCAATTACGGTTTCGAACCAAGATTGGCTTTTACTTATTTGGCTGATGCAAGTAGCTCCATCAAAGCTTCGTACAACAGAATGTTTCAGTACATGCATTTGATTCAGAATGTAACTGCTTCAACCGGACAAGAATTCTGGACACCCACCGATAAACACATCAAACCACAAATGGCAGATCAGGTTGCTTTGGGATATTTCAGAAATTTCAGAGACAATGTAATTGAAGCAAGTGTAGAGGTTTATTACAAGTGGATGAGCAATACCGTAGAATTGAGAGATGGTGCAGATATTCAGTTTAATGAAGCCATTGAAGCGCAGGTTTTAGCAGGAAAAGGTCGCTCGTATGGAGCAGAATTTTTCTTGAGAAAACAAACTGGTAGAACTACAGGCTGGATTAGTTATGCTTTATCAAAATCAGAAAGACAAAACGATTATATCAATGGTGGTAATTGGTACGATTTCCGTTTCGATAGAAGACATTATTTGACTTTGGTATTAAGTCATGATATCACCGAAAGACTTTCAGTAAGCGGTAACTTTATTTATGCAACGGGTGAGGCTTTTACCATTGCAAGTCAGAGATATCGTTTATTTAATTCTGAAGAAGCTACCATTCAATACAGCAACAGAAATGCTGCAAGAATGCCGGCTTATCACCGTGCCGATGTTTCAATTACCTGGAGCAGAAAGAAAATTCCAGGAAAAGTTTATAAAAACGAGTCGAATTGGGTAGCCTCAATCTATAATGTTTATGGCAGAAAAAATGCTTATACATTAAGCTACGACAATGATGCTAACGGTAATCCAATTGTTCAGAAATGGTACCTGTTCACTTTTGTTCCATCAATTACCTACAATTTCAAATTCTAATTTAACATGAAAAAGTTTTTTAATTCTATAGTTTTAGGTTCTTCCTTGATTTTCGGCCTAAGTTCATGCCAGGAAAAAATTGATATTGATGTTCCGGGCGGTGAGCCAAAATTGGTAATTGAAGCAGAAGTTAACAGCGACGAAACCATTGGTTCTTATGTAAAATTGAGTTTGTCATCAAACTATTTTGGCCCAACAGAATATCCGCAAGTAAAAGATGCAGAGGTTACCATTAACGGGGTTCCTTTTGTTATGGCTGATGATGGTTTGTTTTTACCACCATCTGGTTATAAAGGTTATACAGATTCTACATATAATTTGTTGGTGAAATACAACGGTCAAACTTATACTGCTACATCTAAACTAGAACCAATGTTTAGGGTTGATTCTTTCTTTCAGGTTTTTAAACCAAAAGAAGGTTTTATTCCGGAAGGTTATAGCATTAGTTATAGTGGATTTGATTCACGTCAACCAATTAAATACACTTATTTTCAATTAGGTTCTGTAAGTAAAACAACAAACATGGATTCTCTTGAAAATGGTTTGGTATTGTTTGATAACTCTGTAACTCCAATAAACAGACAATATGAATTTGAATTACCATTTACCCGATACGAATCGGGTGATAGACTCTTTTTCATTTTTAGGTCATGTGATAAGGCTATGTATGATTTATTAAATGAATACAATAACCAAAATTCAGGTGCTCCGGGTCCGTTTCAAACACCGCCAACTAATTTACCTACCAATATCAAGGGTGGTGCTTTAGGTTATTTTGCTACATACGATTACAAACGATTCGACTACACAGTAAAATAGG
>JBMLOK010000082.1:0-1412 GCA_049243005.1 Bacteroidia bacterium
ACATTTTCATGTACATGTCAGCATTGTTGAACATACCTGAAAAAGTTTCTTTGTTAGTACCATTGTTGAAATTAGTCATCATCTCATTATAAGAAGAAGTCATAGTTTCTTTCCAAGAATTAAACATGTTCATCATATTGCTATAATTCGCATTCCAATTGGTATTATTCATATCCATTGCTGGCATATTATTCATCAAACCTTGGCTTGCTTCGAACCATTTTTTTGCGATATCAGTTTGGCTATTCATCCAGTTTTGAAAGAATTCAAATGCCTGATTATTGTTTTCACCTTTATGTTGATTGAACCATGCCATTTGGCTATCGTACCATTTTTTGAAGAAATCTGAGTTGAAATCAACATTTGCAGGATTACCCATTGCATTTTTCATTGATTCAGCTGCTTGATTAAAAGTTTCAACAGCTTGTTTCTGCATATTTGCAAAAGTGTTGAACATGTTTTGATTTTCCATTTATTTGGTTATTATTGTTTTTTCTTAGCTGTTCAGAGGCCGTCTCTGAAATCGGGCGCAAAATTAATATAATTTATTAATTTTCAATAATCTAAGTGTTAATTTTATTAGAATTCGTCAAACTCCTAGTATTTTCAAGCAACTTGACGATTCATTTTTTTTCATTTTAATTTTTTAATCAAAGTTTGGATTAAAAATTTGCACAATTGCTTTTTTTATTCCTATTATTAGCCAATAAAATTTAAACAAATTATGAGCGCACCAAAACAAGGGGATGTATTTACCCACGACATTATTTACACACAAGAGCAAGTAAATTTATACGCACAAATTAGTGGCGATACCAATCCTTTGCATATCAATCAGGAAGTAGGAAATGCTAGTATGTTTGGAAAATGTATTATTCATGGACATTTTAGTGCCAGTGTTTTCACAAAAATCTTTGGTACTTTATTATATGCAGATGGACATATCTACATGAAACAAAACAATACATTTTTAAAACCAATGTTTGTTGAAACTCCATATCAAGCAGTAATTACTGTGAAAGAAGTGTTTCCTGAGAAAAACAGAGTATTGTATGAAACTAAAATTATTGATGTTGCTAGCGGAGCAGAAACTGTAACAGGCGAGGCTTTGTTGATGAACAAGAAACAATACGTTTGGTAAGTATTATCTTTAAATTAATCTCAAAAAAATAGGCTGCAAATTTTATTTGCAGCCTATTTTTTTTATTCGTCTGATTACTTCTTACACATTCTAAGTAAATCATCGTAATCTCCTTTGAACACATTGAAATCTACATCTCCTTTAATTCCTTTAACTCTTCCGCTTTCATTGTGTTGCCAGAAATTCCACTTTTCTGTTAATCTGTTTAAATCTTCAGTTGCATAATGTGCAATCCATAAATGGTATTCTTTAAACTCTTTTCCTGAGAAAT
>JBMLOK010000083.1:0-2634 GCA_049243005.1 Bacteroidia bacterium
GTTGCTTCAATCCAAAAAATAGAATGAGTCTAAATAATATGAATTATACACAACGCGTTGCTGCATTAGCCTCTTTGGGAGACAGTTTAAAGTCGGCAATAAACGACGAAGCCCTTATCCATCGCGCTTCTATCCACAATCAGTGGTTTACTCCGGAATTTCAAAAACAAGCTTTTTCTTCTTGGTCAGATTCCTTAAAAATCGAAAATTTACAATCATGGTTGGAAGTTTATGACATCCAAAACAAGAAAATCGAGCAAAAAACGGTTGCAATAATCATGGCGGGCAATATTCCTTTGGTTGGTTTACACGATTTAATTTCAGTTTTAGCTTGCGGACATGCTGCTTTAATTAAACCTTCATCTGATGATACAGTTTTAATGGAGTGGATTGTAAAAGAGCTAAAAAGAATTGAACCGGGTTTTGAAAATCTCATTAAAATTTCAGAAGAACGCCAAATGAAGGATTTTGATGCAGTAATCGCTACAGGAAGTAACAATAGTTTCAGGTATTTTGAATACTATTTTAAAGATAAACCGGCTTTACTTAGAAAAAACAGAAATAGTATAGCTGTTTTAAGTGGAAATGAATCAACACAATCACTTGAATTATTGTCTGATGATGTATTTCAATATTTTGGATTGGGTTGTAGAAATGTTTCAAAAGTTTTGGTACCTAAAGACTTTTTTGTAGATCCCATGTTTGAAGCTTTTGAAAAGTATAAAGAGCATATTAATCATAATAAATATGCAAACAATTATACTTATCACAAGGCGATTTTCTTAATGAATTTGACACCTCATCTTGACAATAATTTTTTGTTGTTTAAACAGGATGAAAAAATAGCTTCACCATTAGGTGTTTTATTGTTTGATTATTATGAATCAATTGAACAGGTAAAGGATTATATCAATTTACACAAAGATGAAATTCAATGTATTGTAAGTGAAATGCCTTTAGAAAATGCAGTTGCTTTTGGTCAGTCTCAATACCCGGCATTAAATGATTATGCAGATGGGGTGGATACGATTCAGTTTTTGATGAATCTTTCTTGAAATTTGGCCCTAATAAAAATGAGCCCTAATAAATTAGGGCTCTACTAAAATATAGCCCTAATAAATTAGGGCTCTACTGAAATGGAAATGGCTGGCCCTTTTATGGGGCCAGCCTTTTTTGTGATGGTTCCAAAGCGGTTCCAATCTTTTCAACTGATAAACTTGATTCCTTGAATAAGGTTCTTAAAATCTTGTCAGGAATTGGTAAATCAAATTATCGTTTGAATATTTTTTCAGGTTTAGCCCCATTTGCTGATATTAAATATATACCAGCTTCTAATGAACTCAAATCGATTTCTCTTGTCTTTAAGCCTTCAACTTCAAAGTGACTGATTTCTTTTCCGGTTAAATCAAAAATTTGAATTTCTAAAGTTTTAGAGTTTAGAAGGTTTTCTATTTTAATAGTATTTAAAAACGGATTAGGATACAATAACCAGGTATTATTTTTAACTAAATTTGATAATCCAACAGGTACTACCAATTCACATAAACTAGTATCCTTACAATTGTCCTTAGTAACTTCCACGGCATAATTACCTGAATTTATTGGTGAAAATATTTTTTGATTTGCACCTGGAATAGGAGAGTAACCATTTGTACAATCCAACCATTGGTAACTTGCATTAGCTTGATTTGCCGTTAATGTTCCAGGATTTCTTACTATAGATACATCTGGTCTGTTTACTGTTAAAGTAATTGTAACAATACTATCACATCCACCTTTTGATTTTAATAAACTTGGATGTGTTATGCTGATATTTGATTTGGTTCCATCAGGAAACATAAAGGTTCCACCAAAACACATGCTAACCGAATTGCTAAAATTATAAGTGCTATTTAAAGTTAAATTTAAATTGCTAATGATACTATCACAACCAATTTGGGTTTTTAAAGTATCTTGATATAATCCTGGATTTTTATAAATCTTACCATTGTAAAAGAAAGAATCTCCTTGACAAATTGAAGCTTGATTGTTTAATAAAATTGCAGGTTTACAACGATTTGGTATGTAAGAATGTCCGTATAATCCTGTTCCAGTTCCCGCTAATAAATCATCAAAATATAAAAAGTTAATTTCTGTTCCAACAGGGTATGCATATCCTAAATACCAAACTGAATCTTGTAAAGGATATAAATAAATTTCATTATCAACGGCACAATAAACTGTATCATTTCCTAAGGTAATAGCTTTTCCTTTTTTATTAGTAATTGCAGGAAATCCATTTGTTCTCATTGGTGTCCATTTGTTGCTTGAACTTATTGGTTTATAATAAGCAACCGGATGATTATTTCCTGCATCGGTTCCTGTAATGTATAATGTATCGCCTGTAGAACTTCTTTCAATATCTTCTAATGAAGCAACTATCAAACTGCTAGTACTTGTGTTACCTGCATTCATGTTTTGTGCAGCAGTCCATGTACTTCCTGATTTTACAATTCTATAAACACTTCTTCCTTGTGGACTTGCTAAATCATACTTTACAGAAACATAAGCAACAGTATCAGTTCCTTCGATATTAAAAATGATATCAGTTACATCAACATCTTTTCCATTAACAGAAGCTTCTAATAATAATTG
>JBMLOK010000083.1:2734-8652 GCA_049243005.1 Bacteroidia bacterium
GGACTTACTGTATAATTACTTACTTTTCTAATACCTGCTTTTGATGCAATCCAGGCAGTGTTTTTATCAGAAGTCATATCAAAATCACGAACCTGAACAGCTTCAACTCCATTATCAATATCATTTATAGAAGCTCCTCTGTTTTTTGAAGCGGCAATGCACAAATCCGTTACCATATAAACAACATTACTATCATTTGGGTCTGTAAAAACAGGACCATCATTAGGATGTGTATCTTGAAAAGTATTTCCAAAATAAATCCAGTTTGAACCTTGATTCATTGAATAACTTGTACTAAAATAAGTTACGTAATTTGAAGCAGTTCCTGAAAAATCAAAATTACTTCCACCATAACCGGTAAGTCCTGTATTGATATGTGTCCAGGTAGTTTCATTATCAGTATATCTTATAACTCTGTTTTGAGGAAATGTAGTTTGGTTACCACCTAAAAATATTCTACCTGAAGGACTAATTCCCATTACCTTTAATTCTGTACTAGCCGGAGTTCCTATGGCAATTGAGCCATAAGTAGTTGTATTATTAAGATTATAAAAATCATCAGTTAGTTTGTATAATATTGGACTTGTTCCGCCAAAATAGACATAAACTTTATTTGTGATGGGATGGATTTGAATCATACCAAATCCAGGTGTAGGAGGGAAGTTTAAAGATGGAGTACTTGAATGAGTGAAATTTCCAAGGGAATTCAATTTACCCCAATGTAACTGTGATCCTTCAAGATAAATTAAAATAGAATCTTTTATAATGATATTCGTAATTCCAAAATTTGAATATTTGGTTGTACTGATTAAATCTGAAGAAACGGCATATAAACCTGAGTTATGACCAAAATATAATCTACCTGAGCTTTTGTGCACAGCCATTGTATTTACATTCTGACCAAAATTTTTAGTATCATCAGCAGCAGGTAATTTTTTAAATTTATTGAAATTGAAATTAGAATCTGAAGGATTGTATAAATCAGTATAAAAAATTGAATTAGCACTTTGGGTTGAAATAAATAACCGTGTAGTATCTGTATTTTTTGAATATCCTGTAATATTAGAAACATATCCACCGAAAACTCCTTCAACTTTTGGTGCACTTAGTTGTGCGAAGTTTGATTTTGAAATGAATAAAATAATGAAACAGAATAAAGTAAACCTTTTTATCATAATCGTATCTTTTAAGCTATACGATTTTAGTATTTAGAATTGAACTCAAAATCAAAAATGAATAATTGGCAGTAAAATCAATTCAATGTGTGGGATATTCTCAAGTAGTGGTTAATAAGTTGAACTTATGAAGCATGTTTATGGCTTCAGTTCTATTATTAACCAATAGTTTATCGTAAATTCTTCGGGTATGAGTTCTAACAGTGTTGATGCTTACAAAGAGTTTATCAGCAATTTCTTTATCAGGTAAACCTTCTGCCATATACAATAAAACCTCATGTTCCCTTTTGGATAAAGGCACAATTTCTTGAGGCAAATCTTCTTTAATTCCTGCGTATTTTTTGTTTAGTTTGATGAGTTCTTCTTCTGTTGCAAGTAATTGCTGTTTTAAACTAACATTTTCAGACTTAACACTTTCGATTTGCTTTTCAATAGATAAAATATTTGCCTCTAGAAGTAGTTGATTTGCAATTTTCTTTTTATTGTTTCTATACATGAAAATTGCAACAATAAATACTATCAATGCTAATAAGCCCAGAATAATTAATCCAATCTTAAACTTCGAAATTTCTTCAGATTTCTGAACAAGCTCCTTTTCTTTTTGAGTGATTTTTAGTTGATTGTCAACTTCAATATATTTTAGATTTTCCGCTAAATCATTTACCTCTTCTTTGTATTCATCATATATTTTTCGATAGTATAAGGCTTTATCTGCCATTTCAAGTTTTTCATAAACAAAACTTAGGTTTCTAGCAATAATTACAGTGTGATTGATATTCTGACTTTGGTTAGAAATTTCAAAAGATTTCTCCATACTTAAAGCAGCATTTTTCCAATCTTTCTTTTTTTGAAAAAGGTTACCTTGATTGTTATAAACTGCTGCCTCTCCTGATTTATCTTTAAGCGCGACAAATACTTTTAATGCTTCTTTATAATTTTTTTCTGCTTCCAATAACCTGCCTGATTCAGTTTCATTGTCTGCAAGATTTACCAATTGTTGTGCATACTCTTTTTGAAAACCTAAGCCTTGGAAAATATGGGCTGCTTCATTAAACAATGTTATGGCTGAATCAAATTCATTTTTTCTGCTATAAATGATACCTAAGCCATTCATTGATTGGGCTATGTATTCGGGGTTATTTATTTGCTTTGATATTTGAAATCCATTGTAATAAGATTCAAAAGCTCTTTCAACATCTTTCTTTAACCAATAACATGAACCTAGATTATTAAATGTTTTAGCTTTGAAATTTGGATCATCAAGAATTTCATAATAACTCAATGCTTGCGAATGGTAGGTAATAGCTTTAGAAAAATCTCCATATTGCTTGCTACACATACCTAAATTATTCAGGGCATTAGCTTTTATTTTGATATCATTAGCCCATAAAATAGCATTTTGATATTTTAGAATAGCTTCCTTTAGATTTCCTTTTAAATAAAAATCTGCCCCTAGTCTGTTGCTGTTTCTTGAAATCTCAAAACTATCGCCGGTTTGTAATAGAATTATAGAGGCTTTTTCATGAAAATAAACAGCGCTATCAAGGTTATTGTTTAAATAATGAAGTAGTCCAATTTGACTTAAAGCAGAACCTGAAAATTTTGGTAAATCGGCTTTAGAAGATTCTTGATAAGCTTGATTTGCAAATATGAAAGCTTCTTTTATATCTGAATTTTTGTAGGAATTAGAGACTTCTAGTAATGTTTGAATTCTTTGTTCATTTGGTTGTTTTTGTTTCAGTTTTTCTAATAACTGAGTAGGCGCTTGCGCATATACCAATTGAATCTGAAGAGCTAATAAAAATAGAATCCTAAACCATCTCATATTGTAGGCCAAATTACGAAAAAAAACAATTTAGTAATTGTTCAAATTAAAAATAAGTTCAATTAGTAGTCATTATATTTTAATGATGAGTTCTAATTATTTTAATGGAATTATTTTGCTTGGAAATGCAAAAAAAAGAGAACTTTTTGATTCAAAAAGTTCTCTTTTAATAATTAGATTTTTTATTTTTAATTGGAAACCAAATTCCAGATTTTCACAAATAGCTCTGAACTAATTTCTTCCATTGGATTTGTTCTATCTAACAACGGATTTATTTCTGTGATTTCCCAGGCAATAGTTTTTGGTGATTTTAATAAACCACTTAACAAAATTACTGCTTCATCTTTTGATAATCCTTGAGGCACAGGAGTTCCGGTACCAATTGAAATTTCAGGATCTAAACTATCTACATCAAATGAAATTAAAATCAAATCACATGCATCCAGATGATTTAAAGTTTCTTCCAAAATTACTTGAATACCTTTTGCTTTTCTGTCGGCCGGACTATATGATTTAATTTGATGTTTATTAATCAAATCTTCCTCATCTTCTTCAGTATCTCTTAAATCGATAAATACCAGGTCTTCGAAATTAATTTTAGGCGTAATTTTTTTATCACCTAATTCTAACAAATCCTGCCAAAGCTCTAGTTCTTTTGCAGTGATTTCATTTTTATCCTCAACCTCATGTTTCAAACCTAATGCAGCAGCTAAAGGCATTCCATGCATATTTCCTGATGGTGTTGAAAAAGGATTATGTAAATCAGCATGAGCATCTATCCAAATAACTCCTAAGCGTTTATCAGGATACATATTTTTAATAGCTGCAATAGGAGCAGAACCATTGCTATGATCGCCGGAAAGTATAATTGGAAAAGGATTCTTTTCCTCCAATATTGATGTAATTTCCTTAATAGCTCGTTTCTGAACTTCGATAATTGAGTCAATGTTTTTTAGAAATGGATGAAGATTATCTGAACTTAAATCTTCAGCACTTACTCTGGATACTGATGGATTTTGAAAATCCTCAATTCCTGTTTTTTTTAATTGATTGAGCAAAGCCTGTGGGCCAAGTTTGGCGCCTTTTTTTCCGGCTCCGAAATCTGATTCAATAGTTACAAATTTTACATTTTTCACAAAACCTCCAAGGGATGGTGTAATGGCAAATATAGCTTTTGACAACAAATTGCATTATCCATTTAAATAAAGTTTGAGTAAAAATGATATGGTTTTCAGTTGTTTAACTTTATTTTTTTAATTTTAAGTAGTTCAAGACCACAGATTTGACACTATTAAATCATTTTTTGTCATTTATTAAAATATTTACAATGAATTTTTATTGAATGCTTAACATTGCAAAAAATTAAAAAATTGAGCGCACCACACATTAGAAATAGGTATACTGACCTTATTCATCAAACTTTCTTTTTTCCTCGTCATGGGTTTGAAGTAATTGATAATCAATTATTTTTTCATGGAATCGATTTAAATGCATTAGTAAAGGAATATGGTTCGCCATTAAAATTTACTTATTTGCCCAAAATTGAAAGTCAGATTACCAAAGCAAAGGAACTTTTTGCCAGTGCAATTGAAAAACACCAATATAATGCATCCTATAATTATTGTTATTGCACAAAAAGTTCTCATTTTAGTTTTGTATTGAATGAGGTTTTAAAAAATAATGTTGATTTGGAAACCTCATCAGCATTTGATTTAGACATTATCAAGTCTCTTGAGTCAAAAGGAAAATTCAGTAAAGACCAATTTATTGTTTGTAATGGATATAAAACCGATTCTTATGCTCAAAAGATGGCTGAATTGGTAAACGAAGGTTACAATAACCTTGTTTGTGTTTTAGATAATCCTGAAGAATTGGATTTAATCAACAAATACACAAAAAATCAAACTAATTTAGGAATTAGAATCGCAACTGAAGAAGAACCTAATTTTTTGGTTTATACCTCAAGATTAGGAATGAGTTATAAAAGAGTGGTTGATTTATATGAAAGTCAAATCAAAGATCATCCTAACTTTAAATTGAAAATGCTTCACTTTTTTGTGAATTCAGGAATCAAGGATACAACCTATTATTGGAGTGAACTTACTCGATTAGTAAATGTTTATTGTGATGTTAAAGAAGTTTGTCCTGATTTAGATACACTGGATATTGGAGGAGGCATGCCTATTTATACTTCACTGGGAGTTGAATATGATTATGGTTATATGATTGACCAAATTGTATACTATATCAAATCAATTTGCGAAAGCAGAGGAGTTCCTGAACCAAATATTTTTACTGAATTCGGTTCATTTACTGTTGGAGAAAGTGGAGGAGTTCTTTATTCAATTATTGGAAAAAAAGAACAAAATGATAAAGAACAATGGTATGTAATTGATAGTTCATTTATTACCACATTACCAGATACTTGGGGCATTGGACAAAAGTTTATTTTATTGGCATTGAACCAATGGGATCATGAATTTCAAAGGATAAATTTAGGTGGCTTAACATGTGATGGCCAGGATTTTTATAATTCAGACACACATACCAACCAGGTGTTTATGCCTAAGATTACAGATGACGAACCATTATTGATGGGCTTTTTCCACACAGGTGCATATCAGGAAAGTTTAGGAGGTTATGGAGGAATACAACATTGCCTAATTCCAGCACCAAAACACTTGATTATTGACAGAAATGAATCCGGAGAATTAACTTATCAACTATTTGCTGAGGAACAAAGTCCAGAAGCAATGTTGAAAATTTTGGGATATTAAATTTAATCACCTTATATTTGCAAAAAAGAAAATTATGGCTACTACAAGATTAAAAAGAAAAGACAGAAGAAATAAGGTAACTTCGGTACTTCGTAAGAACCGTATTAAAGTAAATACCCAATTGGTGAAAATTAAGTCTCC
>JBMLOK010000084.1:0-13192 GCA_049243005.1 Bacteroidia bacterium
TTTTATCTGCATTGGTAACAAAGTATGGAGATAAGTATCCACGATCGAATTGCATACCTTCAACTGTTTTTACTTCAGTTTCAGTACCTTTTGCTTCTTCAACAGTGATAACACCTTCTTTACCAACTTTAGCCATCGCATCAGCAATTAATTTACCGATAACTTCGTCGTTGTTAGCAGAAATAGTAGCAACCTGACGAATTTTCTCGTTATCGTCACCAACTTGTTGTGACTGACTTTTTAAACTTTCAACAACAGTATCTACGGCTTTGTCGATACCACGTTTTAAATCCATAGGATTTGCACCGGCAGCAACGTTTTTCAAACCTGCAGAAACAATAGCTTGAGCTAAAACAGTAGCAGTTGTTGTTCCATCACCTGCGATATCAGCAGTTTTTGAAGCAACTTCTTTTACCATTTGAGCACCCATATTTTCGATAGGGTCTTTTAATTCAATTTCTTTTGCAACTGAAACACCATCTTTAGTAACTGAAGGTGAACCAAATTTTTTGTCAATAACAACATTACGTCCTTTAGGACCTAAAGTTACTTTTACAGCATTTGCCAATGCATCAACACCACGTTTTAAACCGTCACGAGCATCAACTCCGTATGATATTTTCTTAGTCATAATTTTTTAATGATTTGATTTATAATAAATTAAACAATTGCGAAAATGTCTGATTCACGCATAATCAAATAATCTTTGCCTTCAATACTGATTTCAGTTCCGGCATATTTTCCGTACAATACGGTATCACCAGCTTTAACTGTTAAAGGTTCATCTTTTTTGCCATTACCAACAGCTATAACGGTTCCGCGTTGTGGTTTTTCTTTTGCAGTGTCCGGGATGATGATACCACCCGCTGTTTTTTCTTCTGCAGTTGCAGGTTCTACTAGAACTCTGTCTGCTAATGGTTTTAAGCTTACTGACATATACTTTTATTTAATTTAGTTTTAGAATACAGATGGTAAATAGCAAGAGATGTGCCATTCAGTGGTGGCTGACATTTTTACTTAAAACCGATTACAATTTGCGTAAAAATGTCGGATTTATTGACAATTTATCTATTTTTACATTTCATACAACCTTAGAAAAATTAATTTTGACTTGTTAAATAAGTGAGTGCTTATGCCTATTGATGAACATGACGTAATCCAAGGCTGCATAGATGGAAAAAGGAGCAGCCAAAAACAACTTTACGAGCATTTTGCTGGTAAGATGTTAGGGGTGTGCATGCGTTATGCCAAAGATAGGGCTGAGGCTGAAGATATGCTACAGGAAGGTTTTTTGAAAGTTTTCCAGGGCATTTCGAAGTTCAAAGGGGAGGGGAGTTTCGAAGGCTGGGTTAGAAGAGTAATGGTTTACAATGCCATTAATCATTACAAACACAGAAGTCGGAAATTTCAGGAAGATCTTGATAAAGAGGATATCGATGCTGTTTATCAAGATAATATTCTTGAGAAAATATCCGCCAAAGAAATTTTGGCACTTGTGCAACATATGCCCGAAGGTTATAGAGTAATCTTTAATCTTTACGCCATAGAAGGGTATACACACAAGGAAATTTCAGAACAATTGGGAATTGCTGTTGGCACAAGTAAATCTCAATATTCCAGGGCTAAGCAGTTTATGCAAGGTTTACTGGCAAAACATTATCAGATTTTAAATGAGCCTTTTGAAGAAGCAAAATAAGTTCGAGGAGTCCATCAAAGCCAAAATGTCGGAATTGGAAACAAAACCTTCCGATTCTTTATGGGCTAAATTGGAAAAGGAATTAGATACTGATTCCTTTGAGCCAACTCTCCGTGCCAAATTTGAAGACTTTTCTTTACCTGTTTCAGAACAAACTTGGACAAATATTGAGGCGCAATTACCTCAGGAAAAAAATAAAAAACGAATCCTTGCTTTCTGGTTTACAGGAATTTTCCTAAGTGCATTAAGTCTCGGATTTTTAGCCAGTAGATTCTATTTCCCGGGTAATTCTACTGAAAATTCTATCGCAATTGTAAACGAACCTAAAAAGATTGAAAATCAATTGCCACTTACCAATCAACAAATCACAAATGAAGTGGAATCTTCTACCCAAGAAGAATCTTCAAACCAACAAAAAATAAAAAACTCCTCATTGTCTAATGAGGAGACAAAACAAAATTCTGTTTCTGAAAATATAGCAACTGAAAATTCCAGGTCTGAAAATCTAACTACTGAAAACGCTCTTTCAGAGAATTCTATTGCAAAAAAATCTGAAACTGTTTCATCAGATGCCAAGAGTTCAACTAAAAAGTCAAAAGCAAAAAACTCTTCTAATAAAACTATTTTAAATGCAACTGCTGCAGCTGGTTCAATTTCTTTAGGAGCTAAATCTTCAAAGGCTAAAAATCAATCTGCTGATTTAGGTTCAAATTCTAACACTACTTCTGCAGTAATTCCTCCTGTGGATTTAAACACCAAACAATCTGTAAATACTCCACAATTAGTTCAAACTATTGAAAAGCAAAATCCTGTAAAACAAGAAGTGCGTGAGCTGCAAGATGTTAGTGCGAAAATTAAACTAGAAGACGTTCAAATTAAATTTGATAAAGATTCAATTGTAAGAACTCAGGAAGTTATTACTGAAAATTACGAGAGTGAAGATGATAAGCCCGGAAAATTTTCAATATCTGCAATAGTAGGTGTTTATAGAACTGAAATGATTTTAAGTAAACCAAGTTCAAGTATTTATGATTTAAATAAAGTATACGATTTAAGAACCAAATTGGAAAAACCTTCAGTTGATTGGTCAGGTGGATTTCTTTTAAATTACCATGCAAGTAGTCATTTGATGATTTCTTCAGGTGTTCAAATCAGTAATTTTAGGCAATCATTACACTACGATTTGGCAGAGCCAAAGGCTGATACTTTTGGACAAATTCAGTCCCAAAATTTGTATTTACATCCAACCGATTCAATTATTGAAGGCCATGTAAAAACTGCAGTTAATAAATACAGTTTTACTGAAATTCCAATTTGGATCACCTATTCAATCTTAACGGATAAAAAAGTGGGGTTTGATTTTATGTTAGGATATAGTTTTGCTTTTTTAACCTCAGTTAATGCCTATATGCCAGATCCTGCTATGGTTGGATTGCTGACAGTTAATGACAAAACAAGTTTTCCGTTTTTAAAAGGAAGTTCCTTTATCAATATTGCACCTGCAGTTACTTATAGAATAAACAATACAGTTCAGTTAGGTTTAATGCCTCAATTTAAATTGGGATTAAGTTCTGTAATTGATAACAAAAATTGGATTCAGGAAAAACCAATGGCAATTGGACTAAATTTTTACCTGAGGAAAAGATTTTAATTTTTTAAATTCCGTTTGCATTCAAGGTATTTTTTCGTTTATCTAATTTTAAACGTATGAAAAGTCTTAATCCAAATTGGTTTTATTCGGGTTTGGCAGATGCTGAATACAAAAGGTATATCCTGTTAGCTTACCTGCAAGATGTGCAACGTTATTTCAACCAAACTAAACTCTATCCGCAGTTAGCAGAATTAGTTTTGCATTACCAAAACCTGATTAATTTTAAAAGAAAAATTGAAATTAATGAAGCAGGGTTTCCTAAAGAATTAATGGAGGCCGATTTACAACATTTTAAACTTAAGTATAAAAAACTAGTTGAAAATGATGCAATTATGGATTGTATCATTGAAATTGTTGAATTCTCGATTCCTAAAATTAAGCAAACATTAGAAGAAGGTAAGGAGATTTTTGATTTTGTTGAGCAACAAATAAACATCGAACCTGTTGGCATTTTACCAATTTATAAGAATGAAGGATATTTATTAATTAATTATAGGCCAGCCAAAGAATGGAGGGTTTTTGAATACTCTCTAAAATTTTATGATACTCCTGAAAATAAATTTCGTGCAATTCATACAACTCAGGTTGAAACTTATCCGATTTCACTCGTTTACAACAAAGAAAATGTAAAACTGGAATTAATCAGGAATCGAAAGAAATTACCGAATCCAGCAACATTTGCTGCTGAAAGTAATTTAAGTTTTCCTTTGGAAGAAACCATTTTGGAAATATCTAAAAGGAAACTTTCTTCAGTTTTAGTAGAATAAGACCTAATAGAAAAGACAGAAATAGCTTAGATTTTAGGAGCTTCCTATTTCAGACTTATAGTTCATACTTCAATTTAAAGCCAACAACAAAATTGGCCTTATTTCGGTATTTATTTAATTTTTCTTGATGTAAGGATTTTTAAGCAATTGTTCTAAAACCTCTAATTTAAATTATTAAAAAGAGGGTCTAATTGATTGATAATAATTCCTAATAAGGATTTTCAGCAGGTCCTAAATAATCTTTAATAATTCTTTTAAGCAGCTCAATAGAACGCAAAAAAGCCTGTTGAATCATTTCAACAGGCTTTTTTAATATTTTGTAAAATTATTTTGCTTGTTCTTGAGTTGCAGCTCCGGCACCGGCAGCTTGCTCTTGTGTAGCAGCTCCAGCAGGAGGAGGAGTTTGTGCAGGTGCAGCAGGCACATTCACATTTTCAATAGTTTCTTTGATTCTAGACTCATTCACATTTTCTGTGCTTGCTTGAGTAGGTCTGAAGAAATTTGAAGCTAAAGATAATACGATTAAAACAACGGCGAATACCCAAGTTGCTTTTTCAATTACATCTGTGCTCTTTTTTACACCCATAATTTGAGTTGGAGCCACAAAGTTAGCGGCAATTCCACCTTTAGGGTTTTGAATCAATACAACGCCAATTAAAAGGATGGCGGCTAAAATAATCAGGATAAGAATGATTGTCAACATAATCTAGTCTAAGTTATTACTGTTTCTGATTTGGTCTATCAGGGTTGCGAAATACGTCTTTTTGTCGGGATAAAGCAACACTAATTTTTCATAAGTTAAAATTGCTTTTTTATAGAGTCCCTGCCTTACATAAATTTGAGCTAAAGTTTCACTCACCATTTCTTCACTTTCCTCAGCGCTCTGACGTGCCATGTTAATTGGGCTGTAGAACTCTGCTTTAGGTCGGGTTATGACAGGATTTTCCCTCAGGAATTTATCTAAAATCGACTCAACTTCAGGATCTTTTTTAGCTTTTTGGATATTTTCCTGTTTATACTTATCTGCTTTTAATTCAAAAACAGGAGGAATAATATGCGTTTTTTCTTGAATTCTTTCTTTAGGTTTTTCAGTTACAGTTTCAATTTTGATTGTTTCAATAATTGTATTTTCAACGATTACTGATTCTTCTTTATTTGAGCTTGATTGATTACCAGTGGTTTCTGTAACTTCAGCAATATTCTGATTGTGCTCTGCAATTGTTGATTCTTCCTCCTCATCACCAATAAAAATTGGATCTGGGTCAGGTATAGAAAGTTTTCCAGCTAATTCAGGGTTTCCTTCACCAAATGTTAAGTCGAATCCTTTAATGAAGCTTTTATCTGAATAAGATAACTTCTTGTAAACTACTGATAAAAGTTCATTTACCTCATGATTTTTTAAACTTTCAAGTAGTTGATTTTCTTCTTTTTTATCTCTAAAAGGGAAAGTAAATACCGGATTTGAAATTTGAACAGGTTCAAAAACCTGAATTGGTTCTAGTTTGGTTTTCTCTTCTATTTGTGAGATTTCAGGAACATCTTTTAATGCTTCTAAAATTGAAATAGATTTTTCTTCAATAACTTCAGAAACTTGGTAATTTTCTTCTACCTTTTCAGTTTGGACTATTTCGATTTCCTGAACAATTTCATTTCCTAGTTCCGGAGATTCAGTTTGATAACTCTCTATTGCACCAATTGCTTCAATTTTTGCAATTTCTTCAAGTTTCCTGTTTTCTTCAATTCTTAGAAGTTCAGCTTTGGCTTTTTCTTCTTCAAAAAGCTGTGCTTTCAGGTTTACTTCATTAAGGATATCAGTATTTAATAAGTCATCAGCTTTTTCGGCATAATCTAGATGGAAATCACCAATAATTATATCGTCTTTGTGCTCGATTTTTACTGAAGGAATAACTGGAGTATCTTTCTTCTCTTCAATAATTTCTTCTTTTTCAATACTTAAAACTACTTCCTCAATTTTTTCTGATTCAATAGATTCATTGAAAGAATTTTCTTGATTTTTATTTTTGCTTTGTAACCATTTTAAGAAATCATCAGTTGATTGTGTGAAATATTCAACCTCTTTTTTCTCATTATTTTGTTGAACTACTTTTTCTTCAATCTTTTCGATGATTGTAGGAGTTGAAATTGCAATTTCTTTTTCAATGGTATTCTCTACCGGTTCAATAGAAATAATATCATCCGGAATTAATTCCACAACTGGAGCTATAGATTCATTGATAATATTATTGGGTTTTGATTCAACAATATTTTCTTCAACAATATTATTATTATCAATTTGAGGAGTTTCAAATTCCACATTCGGAACCTGAATAGTTAATGGCGCTTTTTCCTCATTTTCTTCTTCAAGTGATGTAATATCAAATCCACTTAGAATATCCTCATCATCAATATTAAATGAAACAGGTTGATTGATTGAATTTGGATTAACAAATCGGACTAATTTTCCAGTGCTTTCTATCAGTTTTGGATTTTCAGGTTCAAAAGTCTTTTCTGTAATAATGGGTTTTTCAATGATTGGTTCAGGAATAACCAATCGTTCGGTATGTGATTCAGCGGTTTTTTCTTCTATTATTGGAATAACTGAATCCTTAATTTCTTCAATTTGATTTATTACCGGTATTGAAACCGATTCAGCTTCTTCTTCAAATTTAAAATCAGATAAAATTTCATCATTTGAAGCTTTACTCGAAACGATTTCTTGTTCTATAACTGGAGTTATTTCTTGAATTTTGGGAACTTCATTTACAGGTTTAGGAACAAATTCAGGTTTGAAATTCTTGTCTTGTAGATTTATTGATTTCTTTTCAAAAGGCAAATCATGAACAAGATTATACAAAACAGATCTATCGCCAGAAAGTAAAGAAGCTGATTCTAAATACTTGTCATACTCATAATGTTGAGAATTATGCAATGCTTTCACAAGTAAATTATGCCCGATAGAAAAATATGGAAATTCCTTTACAAGTTGCTTTAAAGGCTCAACTTGTTCATTCCCAATAGTTTTAGGGTTTTTTACTAAGTTTGTGAAATCGTATTTATTCAAAAAGATTTAAATTGAATGGCAATATAATGAAATTTCTTTTTTTGTGGGTGATTACCAATTGATAAATGCCTTATTAAATATGTCTTGAACTAAACCATCAGTAACTTTAACAATTAATCCTTGCTCAACAGTTGCAAAGTTTTGTTGGGCATCAAAATCTGTAAAGTTGGTAAATGTTTGGTTGAAGTTTTTGGTTGGATCTAATCTGTTTTCAAAAGTAATTTCAACACTAACAGTTAAACGATTGACAGCTGTAGTTTGGTTTCCCTGGATTGCAGATGGAGCTGTTTTGTAATCAACTATTTTTCCATAGAAATGCAAATCTCCTTCACCTGTTGTGAGTTTTAAACCGGTTTCATTGATAAATTTGGTTTTTATTTTCTCTGTAAAAACCTGACTTAAAGTTGGGGCTACAATACTTGCATTGTTTACGATATAATTCACACTAAAGGTTTTTGCATCAGGTGGTATTGATGCACCGGAATGTGAATAGACGCCGCATGAGCTAAAAATACTCAAACTAATTCCTACTAAAATAAAGAGATAATTTCTCATGGTTCAAATTTAGAATAAACAAAATCAATAAAGAAGTTTAATTAATTTAGGTAATTACATATCAAAAATCTTACCAAAAGGCATAAAAAAAGCGCAGAAAACTGCGCTTTTTAGAATTATATTTAGGATTAAATAGCTGTTTTTCTTACAGAAACAGCAGTTTTAAGCCACTCGTAAGTTACAGATTTTGGTCTTTCTAATGGAGTTCCCAAGGTTCTGTCCCATAACAATGATGCCATAACACCTAATGCTCTTGAAACACCAAATAAAACAGTATAGAAATCGTATTCGTTTAAACCATAGTGTAATAATAATGCACCTGAATGCGCATCAACATTTGGCCAAGGATTTTTGATTTTTCCAGTATTTTCCAAAATTGGAGGTGCCACTTCATAAATATTCCAAACAATATTTACCAATTCATCATCAGGCATATATGTTTTAGCAAATTCTTGTTGAGCAACAAATCTTGGGTCGGTTTTTCTTAAAACTGCATGTCCATATCCAGGAACAACTTTTCCATCAGCCAATGTTTTATGGATATAAGCCGCAATTTGTTCTTTACTTGGATTTTGTCCAATTTCTTCTCTTAATTCAAGTACCCAACGAATTACTTCCTGGTTAGCCAATCCGTGTAATGGACCTGCTAAGCCGTTCATTGCTGCAGAGAAAGCCAAATATGGATCACTTAATGCTGAACCAACTAAATGTGTTGTATGAGCAGATACGTTTCCACCTTCATGATCGGCATGAATAGTTAGGTACAAACGCATCAATTTATAAAATTCATTTTCGTTGTAACCCAACATATGAGCGAAGTTTGCAGCCCAATCTAAATTTGGATCAGAAGCAATATGTTCGCCATTTTTGTAAGTTCTTCTATATATATAAGCTGCAATTCTTGGTAAACGAGCTAATAAATTACAAACATCTTCGTAAGTAGGATCCCAATAATCTTTCTTATTGATACCATCTCTATAAGCTTTTGCAAATAATGAATCTGTTTGCATAGCCATAATACCAATGCTGAATTGAGTCATTGGATGTGTAGTTAATGGCAAAGCTTCAATTGCATCAAAAACGTGTTTAGGAACTTCAGCTCTTTGTTTCCAATCAGCCTGAATTGCCAAAACATCATCATAAGTTGGCATTTCACCAATTAACATCAAATGAAACAAACCTTCAGGAAGAGGCTCAGTACCACCTGGAACTTTTGGTAAGAATTTTCTCAATTCAGGAATTGAATATCCCCTGAAACGAATTCCTTCATTAGCGTCTAATAATGATGTTTCAGTTAATAAACCAATTACACCTTTCATACCCGCATATACATCTTCCACGGTAAATGTCCCTAATGCTACATTAGCATTTTCTTTTACAAATTGCTTAATTTCAGCTGATAAAGGGAGTGCCTTGTCTGCAAATTTCTGTTTTAGATTTCCCATTTGACTATTTAATACGATTTCAACTTATAAATAACCCTGCTAAATTAGTATTTGTTTCAGAACTAAAAAAAATACTTGCGGAATTTCGCCTTTTAAAACCTTAGTGTTTTGTTAAAATATTATATTCCGGTTTCGGTTTACAATTCAGAAAACCTCATTTTCAACATAAACTACCTAGTTTATCAGGCATTTTCAAGAATTACATTATTTTTACAAACAATCTGTTTTGAATGAGAAAAGGTGTACTAATAATTTTAATGATTCTTATCAGTGCTTTTTGCACTCATATTTATGCTCAAGATAATTTGGTCAGCGGAATTATTTTAGACGCCAATACATTTAAGCCACTTTCTTTGGTTTCTGTGAATGCAGGTAAAAATTTAAAATCACTTTCTGATTCTTCAGGAATTTTTAAAATGAAACTTGAAAATGGAAAGTACAGGCTTAATTTTTCAAGAGTTGGATACAAAACGCAGGAACTTCAATTTTCTCTTTTAAACGAAAAAAAAGAATTTCAAGTTTTATTGGAGCCATTTGCAAATCAATTAGACCAAATGGTAGTTGCGGCATCAAGAAATGCCAGGCAAATTTCAAGAGAAGTAAGTAGTTTAAATATTGTTCAGCCTTATTTAATAAGTAATACCAATGCAAATGATTTATCGGATGTATTAAATAGAGTTCCAGGTGTTTCTGTTATTGATGGACAGCCAGCAATTCGTGGCGGAGTTGGATATTCCTATAATACAGGTAGTAGAGTGGCAGTTTTGTTAGATGATATGCCAATTATGGGAGCCGATTTAGGTGATGTTCGTTGGAATTTTTTACCAATTGAATCTGCTGAACAAATTGAAATCATTAAAGGCTCTGCTTCAGTTTTATATGGTTCATCAGCTTTAAATGGGACTGTAAATGTGAGAACAGGTTGGCCAACAGATAAACCCGTTACTAAATTTTCATTTTATCAGGGAATTAATTCTAATCCAAGAAGAAAAGAAACAATTTGGTGGGATGCTTTTTCTAGTCCATTCACAACAGGTTCTTTTTTCAGCCACAAACAAAAATTTGGCAAATTCGATTTGGTTTGGTGTGGAAACCTCAATGCAAATAGAAGTCATTTATTAGGAGGGGATAATTACAGAGCAAGAACTTATTTTAAAACCAGATACCGTTATAGTAAAAACCTGAGTTTTGGCGTAAATGGCAATGTCATGTTCGAAAAATCAGGAAGGTTTTTTCTCTGGAACAATGCCGATAGCGGAGCATTAAGGCCTTTTAATAATTATATAGTTGAAGATTTTTACAGAATTTTCTCTATCGACCCACATTTAGATTATACAAAAGGGAAACATACGCATGCAGTAAAATTAAGAATGTATCAAATTCATCGTTTTGTTGACCCAATTAAATTCCCTGGGAACAATGATGCTATTGCCAATATATATACCCTTGATTATAATTATAAAACCTATTTATTGCCAGATTTATTTTTCACAGCTGGTACTTATAATACCACTTTATGGGCAAAAGGAAATGTTTATAGAGGAACTTTTGCAGGACTCAGCTCAGCAGCTTATGCGCAGGCCGAATACCGTTACAAAAGGTATACATTTTTAGCAGGTGCCAGATACGAATTAAACGGCTTGGATACTTTATTAGAAACCACAGGTTTATTAAAGCGTTTTGGTATAAATTATGAGCTTGGAAAAAATACTTTCTTAAGAGCAAATTATTCTGAGGGCTATAGATTCCCAACCATTGGCGAAAAATATGTAGAAGACAGGGTATCATCCATCAATATTTTTCCTAATTACAATTTAGTTTCTGAAAAAGGTTTTACTGCGGAAATAGGCATTAAACAAGGAATTAAAATTGGTAATTTTTCTGCTTTGCTTGATTTCGCCATATTTAATCAGGAATTCGATTCTATGATTGAATTTCAATTCGGACAATGGATTAATCCTTTTGAAAATCCTCAAATTGATTTCCTAAGAACCATAGGTTTTAAATCGCAAAATATTGGTCAGACACGCGCTGCCGGTTATGAAATTTCAGTAAGTGGTGAAGGTAGAATTAAAAATGTTCTCATAAGAACGCTTGGTGGATTTACTTATTCAATGCCTATGAATTTAAGTGTGAGTCCTGAATACAAAAACTGGGGCAACTATGCTCGTGCATTTTTTGAAAGTATGGGAGCTTTAGATAGTGCAAAATATTACTCATCCATGTTAGCTTATCGTAATAGAAAACTAGCTAAGTGGGATATTGAATTTACTTACAAAAAATTCATGTTTGGCTATAATTGGCAATATTATAGTGTCTATGAAAAAACAGATGAATATGTAATGTTATTGCCGGGAGTAAAAGAATTTTTTAGCAGGGTAGGTTCCGGCGATCATATTCATAATATCAGAATGGCTTATTCTATAAATGATGTGGTGAGAATTAGTTTTTTGGTAAACAATTTAACCAATAAGGAATATGCAACCAGACCGGGAAAAATGGATCCTCCACGTTCGTTTAATGTGCAATTGAGAGCAGTATTTTAATATGAAAAACAAACCACTTTTAGTTTTATTTCTAACTATTTTTCTCGATTTATTAGGATTTGGAATCATCATACCTGTTTTTCCAATTATTGCTAAAGAGTTAAATGCATCTGCTATTGAAATTGGATTTATAGCAGGTATTTATTCCTTAATGAATTTTATATTTTCTCCTTTTTGGGGAACACTAAGTGATAGAATTGGAAGAAGACCAGTGATGTTAATCAGTATTGCATTAACTGTTTTGGCTTATGTATTTTTTGCGTTTACCAATAGTTTGGTTTTTCTGATTTTATCAAGAGTTTTTGCAGGTATTGGTTCTGCTAATATTTCTGCTGCTCAAGCTTATATTGCTGATATAACTCCACCTGAAAATCGTGCTAAAAACATGGGTTTTATTGGAGCCGCATTTGGATTGGGATTTATATTTGGTCCTCCAATAGGTGGTTTCCTGAAATCGATGAGTGGAACTGGAAGTGTTGAGTATGTAGGTTGGTTTAGCGCAATTTTAAGCAGCATTAATTTAATACTGGCATTTTTGTTTTTAAAGGAATCACTTCAACAAAAGCAAAAAGACAAAGCATACAGTTTTAAACCAATTGCCAATTTGGTAAATGAATTTAAAAAACCTGTTATTAGAGAATTAATTTTATTCAATTTTATTTTCATTGTTGCCTTTGCAATGATGCAAATCTCTTCCACCATTTTTTGGGCTGAAAAATTCGGATTCAATGAAAAACAAATTGGCTGGGTTTTCATGTACATTGGAGTATTAAGTGCCATTATACAAGGTGGATTGGTAGGAAAATTAAACAAGTATTTTGGCGAAAAACAATTGCTTACCTATGGAACAATTTTTATGGTGATTGGCTTGGGAACATTGCCATTTACACCCGTTGATATTTTCTGGCTTCAATTGGTTTCATTGTTTTTTATAGCACTTGCAAACGGATTTATATCTCCTGCTATTCTTGCATTGTTATCGAAGAATACGCCTGCACATCAACAAGGACAAGTATTAGGTTCTAATCAATCATTTGGTTCATTAGCCAGAGTAATTGGTCCGGCTTTAGGTGGATTGTTGTATTCTTTAGATTGGGGCTTTCCTTTTTGGGGAGGAGCCTTACTTATGGGAATATGCTTTTTCCTGATTGGTGCAATTGGAAAGTTTGCAGAAGCAAAATTGGGTGTATAAAATGAAGGAAATTATTACTGATTTTTATGTAGATCCTTAATAAAACTATCTCGATTAAAATTTTGATTAATTCCTGAGTCTTCACCTTTCTTTAATTCACTTATCAAATCCTGCTTCTTTTTTTCTTCAAATTCAAACATTCTTAATGCAGCTCTTACAACTTCACTAGCAGATGAATATTTGCCGGAATCAACTTGTTGACTAATGAATTTGTCGAAATAATCGCCTAAAGATATAGAAGTATTTTTTTTCATTTCAAAAATGAATTAAACAAATAAG
>JBMLOK010000085.1:0-4801 GCA_049243005.1 Bacteroidia bacterium
CGATGATGACCATCAGCAATATATAAATAAGGGATATTAGAAAACCTTTGTTCAATTAATTCAATATCACTTTGTTTACTTACAACCCAAAGATTATGTTTCTTTTGATCGGTGCTAATGAAATTATATTCAGGAACATGTTTTTGAATATATTGATCAATTAACAAATCAATTTGTTGGTCATCAGGATAAGTTAATAATACCGGGTTTCCTAAAGAATTATAAAACTGAATATGGCTTGCAATTTCGTTTTGCTTTTCTGTTAGGGTATTCTCGTGTTTTAGAATTTTATTGTTAAAATAATCTTCTATTGAAGCAGCTGCAATGATTCCGGTATATGCATGACTTCCAACTATCATTCTATAAATATAAAAAGATGGTGTTTTGTCTTTAATCAAAACACCTTCTTCCTTAAATTTATTCAGGTATTCAAGTCCAACTGGAAAGTGTTTTTCCGGATTTTTCTTTTCACCTTTAAAATGAAGATATGGCTTTACCACATGCAAATAAGAATTTGGATTATTCTTAATTTCATTTGCTGCTTGTTCTTTTGAACCAGAATCAAAAGGCTGACAAGAAACCTGTCCGGCCTTTTCTTTAGCAGGCCTTAGAGCCGCAAAAGGTTTAATTACAGCCATATAATATTATTAGGCGTTCTTGAAAAATTCAATCACTTTTTCAGCTAATTCAATACTGATTCTGTTTTGAGCTTCTTTTGTTGAACCACCAATATGTGGGCTCAAAGAAACATTTGGATGCTCAAGTATAGCAAGATTAACAGGTGGCTCCTTTTCAAATACATCAAGTCCTGCAAAAGAAACTTGACCTGAATTTAAGGCATCCAATAAATCTGATTCTGAAATAACTCCACCTCTTGAACAATTAATCAAGGCAACACCTTTTTTCATTTTAGCCATTTTAGCAGCATCAATTGGTGACTTATCTCCTTCATTAAATGGAATGTGGAATGTGATAAAATCACTTTGTGAAATTACCGATTGCTCACTAACTGTTTGAATTGGAACTTTTACTCTTGAATTTGTTCCTAACATTGGAAGATTTAAAATTAAATCAACATTTGTTACATAAGGGTCAAATGCCAAAACCTTCATACCTAAACCAACAGCAATTTTTGCAACTTCCTGTCCTATTCTGCCAAAACCATAAATACCCATAGTTTTGCCTTGTAACTCAATACCATTTGATGCAAGTTTTTTCATATCACCAAACTTAGTATTACCATCAACAGGCATTACTCTATTGGTTTGTTGAATGAATCTGGCTCCTGAAAACAAATGAGTAAAAACCAATTCGGCAACACTTACTGATGAAGATGCCGGGGTATTCACAACCTTAATTCCTTTTTGCTTAGCTGCTTCTAAATCAATATTATCTAAACCAACGCCTCCCCTTCCAATTAACTTTAAATTTGGACAAGCCTCAATAATATCTTTTCTGATTTTGGTTGCAGAACGAACCAAAACAGCATCATAATTTTTCAAAGCTTCTGCTAATTGTTCCTGAGGAACTTTAGTAGTTTCAACATGATATCCGGCTGATTCTAAAATCGCTTTTCCGTTGCTATCAATGCCATCATTGGCAAGTATTTTTATCATAATAAAATTTTATTAAAGAAATATTAGGCTTTACTTTTTTCGAATTCCTGCATGGCATTAACCAATGCTTGTACACTTTCTAATTCAAGTGCATTATACATTGAAGCTCTTAATCCACCAACTGAACGATGTCCTTTTAATCCACTTAAATTATGAGCTTTACATAATTTAAAGAATTCCTCTTCTAAACTGGCATCATTTAAAACAAAATTCACATTCATTCTACTTCTGTCTTCAACAGCTACAGTTCCTTTAAACATGCTATTTCTATCGATTTCAGCATACAATAAATCAGCTTTTTCTTTATTTCTGATTTCCATTGCTTCTAAACCAACAGATTTAATCCAACGAAGCGTATGCATTGTAACAAAAATGGCAAATACACTTGGTGTATTATACATACTTCCGTTTTCAATATGAACTCTGTAATCTAACATTGTTGGTATTTTGCGAGTTACTTTAGATAACAAATCTTTTCTGATTACAGCAAGCGTAGTACCTGCAGGACCCATATTTTTTTGAGCACCTGCATAAATCATTGCAAATTTTGAAGCATCAACCGGTTTGCTAAAAATATCACTACTCATATCACAAATCATAGGTACCGGAGATTCAGGAAATTCGAACATCTCAGTACCATAAATCGTATTGTTTGAAGTACAATGGAAATATTCAGCATCAGCAGGAATTACATAATCTTTAGGGATATATGAGTAATTTTTATCCTCACTACTTGCTACAACATTCACATTTCCGAAAAAACCAGCTTCTTTTACAGCTCTTTTTGCCCAAACACCCGTATTTAAATAAGCAGCAGTTTTTCCATCATTCAAAAAATTCATCGGAATCATGTCAAATTGCAGACTTGCTCCACCTTGTAAAAACACCACTTCATAGTCATCGTTTAAATTAAGGAGTTCCTTAACCAACTGAGTTGCTTCTGTCACAACTGCCTCATATTCCTTACTTCTGTGACTAACTTCAATTAATGACAATCCGGTTCCTGAAAAATTCTGAAGGGCTTGAATGCTTGCTTCGATAGCTGAGGCCGGCAATATTGCAGGACCTGCCGAGAAATTGTGTACTTTACTCATATGTCTTTCGTTGGTACCTGCGAATTAAAGAAACACAATTCGATTTTTTTCAATAACAAATCATTTATTTTTGCTAAAACTTGTAAGTGGTTCCTAAAAAACAGACAGTTTAAATACAATATTTATGAAAACACATATTTTAATAGCCTTTATATTCTTATTTATCGGCAACTATACATTTGCTCAAAGAAAGGTGAAACCATTGGATGAAGACTTAGCAAAAGAGGAAAAAAAGTATGAAGACCCTTATGGTAAAGGTTTAAATTCCGATAAATGGAAGTTTGGTGGAAACTTTACTGGTGGATTATCAAATGGCGGTGGAATGTTATTGATTCAACCTGCAGTTGGTTACAATATCAAACCTAAAACCATGTTGGGTGCAGGATTTACCTATATTTATTTCCAACAAAATTATGTAGGATTTAAATATAAGTCTAATATTTTCGGTCCACAGATTTTTGCTCGTCAAACACTGATTAACAATATCTTTTTACATACTGAATATAACCCTATCAGTTATCCTAAAATAATTGATAACAAAGGAAATACAAGAAGAGATTGGATTCAACAAACATGGGTTGGCGGCGGATTAAATCCCGGAAAAGGAGCTTATTTTATGGTTCTATATAATGTTATGTACGATAACCAAAATACCTTTACAGGCTCTCCATGGGACCTTAGAGTTGGATTTTTCTTTTAATAAAGGATTAAATTTAATCGGAAATTTCTTTGAGAAAAAACTTGTTACAACTACTTCTATCCTAATGTATTAAATATTAAAAAAATATGCAAAGAAAAGTAGTTTTATATATCGCCACAAGCCTAGATGGTTACATTGCTAAGCCAAATGATGAGCTCGATTTTCTTTCAATTGTTGAGCAAGAAGGTCAAGATTATGGTTACGCTGATTTCATAAAAACAGTAGACACTGTAATTGTAGGACGCAAAACTTATGATAAAGTAATTTCAATGGGTTTCGATTTTCCACATACAGATAAAGATTCTTATGTAATTACTCGCACACCAAGACCCAATATTGGCTCTGTTAAGTTTTATACTGATGATATCAAATTACTTATTGATAAACTCAAATCAAAAAAAGGAAAAAATATATTCTGTGATGGTGGTGCTGAAATTGTCAACGAACTATTAAAACACAATTTAATTGACGAATTTATAATTTCTATCATTCCAATTTTAGTTGGTAATGGCACCAAACTTTTCAAAGACGAAAGACCGGAACTAAAATTAGAACTGATTTCAACAAAGCAATTTGATAGTGGATTAACGCAACTTCATTACAAGCGAGTTGAAAATTAAATTGAAACAAAATTCTAAAGGAAATTCCAGCATCATTAAGAATCTTTATTTAGGCTGTATATCCTTCTAATTCAAAGATTTTTGATTCCTTTAATTATATCTTTTCATTAATTGTTCAATAAAAAACAATCCGATTTGGGGTTTTAAAACCAGGGTAAAAATCAAACCATAAACAGCACCAAAAAAATGTGCATCATGATTGATTGTATCAGCGTTTTGTTTGGCTGCATAATTTGAATAAACCAAATAAATGATTCCCATAAAAATTCCAGGGATTCCAAAATAGAATCTTTGCAATGGATTAAACAAAATTGATGCAAATACTATTGCAGAAGTAGCCCCGGAAGCGCCTAAAGAATTATAATATCCATTGTTTTGATTCTTATAATAACTGCTGGCATTGGCTGCAATTATTGAACTAACATATAATAGGACAAACAAAACCTTTCCAGAAGCTCCAAAAAACAACATGTAGTATGATTCTACTTCAGCGCCAAAGGCAAAAAGCACAAACATATTCATCAATAAATGCGACCAATCTGCATGTAAAAATCCGGAGCTTAACATCCTCCACCACTCATTTTTATTCTTAACCAAATATGGATTTAATATAAGCTTATCCATTATATTAGGTTGATAAAATGCCTGAATACTAATAGCGGCTGTTATAAGAATTAATACAATAGTTATCATTTAAATAGATTTTTGTTCTGCAAATTAGAATCAAAACAAAATCATTTATTCAATTTTATTTTGATTTGATGATTTTGA
>JBMLOK010000086.1:0-3249 GCA_049243005.1 Bacteroidia bacterium
ATGTTACTTTCTGGTATCATGTTAAAAATGGGAACCTATAGTTTACTAAGATGGTTAATTCCTATCATTCCTGATGGATTTAAAGAATGGCAATCGGTTGTAATTACAATCTCTGTAATTGGAATCGTTTACGCTTCAATCATTGCTATCATGCAAAGAGATTTGAAAAAACTATTTGCTTATTCATCAATTGCTCACGTTGGATTAATTGCAGCAGGTATCTTTAGTTTTACACAACAAGGTATGCAAGGTGGTTTGGTACAAATGTTGGCTCATGGTATTAATGTTGTGGGTTTATTCTTTTGTGCTGATATCATTTTAAATAGAACCGGAACATTACAAATTGAAAACCTTGGTGGTATTAGAAATCAGGCTCCACAATTTGCAACTTGGTTTTTAATCATCGTTTTAGGCTCTGTTGCTTTACCACTAACCAATGGTTTCATAGGTGAATTCCTTTTATTGTATGGTGTTTTTGAATACAATACCTGGTTAAGTGTATTTGCAGGTTTAACTATTATTCTTGGCGCAGTTTACATGTTAAGAATGTTCCAAAATGTAATGTCAGGACCGGTTAACGAATCAATTCCTGTTTTTACCGATTTGTTATGGAATGAAAAAGCTGTATTAATTAGTATTGCCTTATTGATATTCATTTTTGGATTATACCCTGCTCCAATACTTGAATTAACTCAACCTGCAATTGATAACCTTCTAAAATAATAATTGTGAATACACTTATATATACTTCGGCATTAGGATTTGCTGCCATGTTATTGGAGGTTTTAAACCTTCGTAAAATAATAATTCCGGCAATGGTTATTGGATTAGCTATTGTTTTTGGATTGAATTTACAAGATTGGAACCACCCACAAACTTATTTCAACGATATGCTTGAAGTAAGCAAATTTTCAGTTGGATTTGGTGGCTTAGCTATTTTTATTACTATTTTGATTTTTATGATGGCATCTGAATTTTATTCAGACCAGGAAAATCAAATTAGTGATTATATCTCTATCATGACCTTCATTTTATGTGGAGCTTTGATGATGGTTAGTTTTGCAAATTTGGTTATGTTATTTTTAGGAATTGAAACATTGAGTATTGCTTTGTATGCAATGGCAGGAAGCAAAAGATTTGATGTTAAGTCAAATGAAGCCGGTTTCAAATATTTCCTAATGGGTTCTTTTGCCTCTGCTTTTCTATTATTTGGAATTGCATTGGTTTATGGAGCAGTTCATTCATTTCATATCAGTCAGATTTCTGCTTATATCACACAAAGCAACACACTCTCTCCAATGTTTTTAACCGGAATGAGTTTGATATTATTCGCAATGTTGTTTAAAGTATCAGCTGCACCATTTCATTTTTGGGCACCTGATGTATATGAAGGTTCACCGGCTTTGGTTACTGCATTCATGAGTACTTTGGTTAAAGTTGCAGGTTTTGCGGCATTCTACAGATTAATGACTGCAACCTTCACTTATGGAACAGGTGTTTCGGATATGATACTGTTAATTGTCACAATTCTGACATTATTTACAGGAAACCTATCTGCCTTGGCTCAGGATAACTTTAAAAGACTATTGGCCTTTTCAGGGATTTCTCATGCAGGTTATATGATGTTGTTGATTTTAAGCAGTAAATCCTTCCCAGCCTCAGCATTATTGTATTACAGCGCTGCTTATGCATTATCTACTATAGCGGCATTTGCTATTGCTTTACCTGTATTTAAATCAACAGGTTCAGAACTAATCAATGCTTTTAATGGATTGGGTAAAAAGAATCCTGTTTTGGCTGCTTGTATGTCGATTGCCATGTTAGGTCTTGCCGGAATACCTCCATTTGCAGGATTTTTTGGCAAATTCTTCATTTTTACAGAAGCTTTACAAAACGGATATTTCTATACAGTTTTAATAGCTATCATCAACTCTATCATAGGTATATACTACTATTTCAAGGTAATTTTAGCGATGTATGGCAAACCTGCGAATGAAACCCAAATCGAAAATCCATTGACTTATCAATTAGTTATGTGGTTATGTGTTGGCTTGAGTTTGATTCTGGGTATATTGCCGGGAATGTTAACAGACGTATTTAACTAATGACCCGTTAAGCTTGCTAAATGTTATTGAATGATTAATTCATTATATTTGGCTTGCATTTTCCTTAAAAAAGACTTTTTTTGTAAACAACTAAACAATATAATTTAAACAAAAATGAACAAGGTAGCAGCTCCAAAAAAAGAAAGCGTATTGAAAAGTCAATTCGCTTCTTTCGCTATTCCAATTCTGGTTATCACCGGTATCCTAATCTACAAATTTGTATTAGGTAATTCATCAAATTTCCAAGGCGGAGATTCAAACAATCATCCGGTTGAAGAAGGTGTTGGACACGTATTAGGATTAATTTACAAAGGTGGATTTATCGTACCAATTTTATTATCATTGGTTTTAATGAGTATCACTTTCTCAATCGAGCGTTTCTTAACTATCGGAAAAGCACAAGGAAAAGGTCGTGCTGAACAATTTGTAAGAAGAGTACAAGGTCATTTATCTGCTGGTAATGTTGATGCTGCTATTGCAGAATGTGACAAACAACAAGGTTCTGTTGCAAACGTTGTTAAATCAAGTTTGAACAAATACAAAGAAATGGAAGCTACAACTGGTATGGATAAAGACCAAAAAGTTTTGGCTATTCAAAAAGAATTAGAAGAAGCTACAACATTAGAATTACCTATGTTAGAAAAGAACTTGGTAATTATTGCTACTATGGCTTCAGTTTCAACTTTGATCGCGTTATTAGGAACGGTAATCGGTATGATTAAAGCGTTCTCAGCTTTAGGTACTGGTGGTGCTCCGGATTCAGTAGGTTTAGCAAATGGTATCTCTGAGGCTTTGATTAATACAGCTTTAGGTATTGGTAACTCTGCTGTAGCTATTATCATGTACAATGTATTCACAACTAAAATCGATAAGATTACTTACACTATCGACGAAGCTGGATTTAGCATTGTTCAAACTTTCGCTGAAAAGCACAAATAATCGGAATTAGAATTAACCGGGTTGAAAAACCCTAAAAAGATTAATAATTATGCCAAAGGTTAAAGTACCGCGTAAGAGTACATCGGTGGACATGACTGCTATGACAGACGTAGCGTTCTTGCTTCTCACCTTTTTTATGCTCGCAACGCAGTTCAAACCGGATGAACCGGTGACAGTAAATGCACCTTCATCAGTAGCAGAAGTT
>JBMLOK010000086.1:3349-7271 GCA_049243005.1 Bacteroidia bacterium
CAATCGGGAATTCCTGCGGATTCATTAAATAATGAACTCGCCGACTGGATCTGGCAATCACGTTTAGCAAATAATAAGGTAAGAGTTGCCATCAAAGGTGACCAAGAAACTAATTACCCAATTGTTAAACAGGTGATTTCCACTTTACAGGATAAAAAAGTAAACCGTTTTAATTTCATCACCAATCTGTCGACAGAACCGATAGAATAAACAAAAAGACGATGGCAGAAATAGAAGGTGGCGGTGGCGGTGGCCATAAAAAAGGTGGTAAACCAAAAGGTAAGAAAATGTCGACCCGTGTGGATTTTACTCCCATGGTAGACTTAGGATTCCTTTTGATTACATTCTTTATGTTGACTACTTCCATGAATAAGCCAAAAACCATGGAAATTAATATGCCGGTGAAGAAGGAAGAAGTTAATCCAATTGATATCCAAAAGGTTAAAGCTTCACAGGCTATTACAGTATTACTAACTGAGAATGATAAAATAGTTTACTATTTTATCAATGAAACAACAGGTGAACCTGAAACTCCGGTTATTACTGATTTCAGTAAATCAGGTATCAGAGCCACTTTGTTAGAAAAAAATAGAGGATTGTTCGAAAAAGCAGGTAAAAATAATTTCGATTCAATTCCTATTTATAAAGAAATGTTCCGCATGAATAAGATTACGGAAGAAACAATGCGTGCAAATGTGGCTGCAATTAAAAACGAAAAAGAAGGTTTAATTGTAGTAATCAAAGCCGATGATAAAGCCAAATACAGAAATTTGGTTGATATCCTCGATGAGATGTTAATTTGCAATATTGGTAGATACGCAATCGTAGATATTACAGATGTGGAGCGTGAATTGATTAAAACAGCGGCCGTTAAATAAATAGATCAAATCATGGCAAAAGTTAATATTTTCGATAATAAATGGGTTGATCTGGTATTTCAAGGCCGTAACCAAGCTTATGGTGCTTATGTATTAAGAAAGAATGGTGATACCAATACTTTAAAAGGAATTGTTTTATCTATCGTACTTTTTACAACAAGTATTTCGGCTCCGGTTATTATCAACTATATCAAATCAAAAATCCCGAAAGAAAACGTGGTGAAAGTTACTGAGGTAAATACCCTAGAAGAACCACCACCAATTGATAAAAATGAACCTCCTCCTCCTCCAACTGAGCCTCCTCCTCCATTAAAGAGTACGGTTAAGTTCACTCCACCGGAAATTAAACCCGATCAGGAAGTTCCGGATGATGAACCACCACCGGCTCAAGATGATATGAAGGACAAAGATGCTGGTACAGCAACTGTTGAAGGTAGTGATGATGGTGTTGACCAAAGTCTTGTTGAAGGAAACGGAGACGGAGATGCAGCACCTGAAATTATGACTTTCGCAGAGCAAATGCCGGAATTCGCAGGTGGTACTGAAGAAATGTATAAGTACCTTGGAAAAAATATACAATATCCTCCTTTGGCTCGTGAAAACAGTATTGAGGGTAAAGTTATTCTAAGTTTCGTTGTTGGTGCAGATGGAAAAATCTCTCAAATCGAACAAGTTGGTAAAAAACTTGGTTGGGGTTTAGATGAAGAAGCCATTCGTGTTGTTAAATCAATGCCAGCATGGACTCCAGGTAAACAAAACGGTAAACCGGTTTATGTGAAATTCACATTACCTATCCGTTTCCAATTAAACTAATTATAAGCCTGAACAAGTTTTGTTGCTGAATCGATTCTTTCGATTTTATCTCCAATTCCGGTTCAGGCTTCTTTATATTTGTATATGAACGAAGAAGTAAACAATATCAGAGAGCAAAGAGAAAAAACCGTAAGCCAATTACTTAGGTATTTTTCTGCAATTATGGCCGTTATGTACATGGCTGTAGGAATTCTGTTCTACTTCTATCCTGTTCTTCAAAATTTAGGAGAAACAGGAAAACTTGTTATTTGCATTGGATTGTTCACTTATGGAGTTATCAGATTAATCAGGATTTTTAAAAGATGAAAAACATACTTTATATCTTCATATTGTTGTTTGCTTTGACTTCATGTAATAATGAATCAAACAACAAAACTACTGATACTACCACAAGCGGTGAAATCAATATTAGTTGTGATGAAAGTCTTAAACCAATTATTGATGCAGAGGAAGCCGTTTTTGAAGAATTATATCCAAACGCCAAACTCAATATTATTTATACAAACGAACAGAATGCTATAAACCTGGTTCTTCAGGATTCAGCAAGAGCTGCTATTGTTACTAGAAAAATGTCGAATGAAGAAGAGGCAATTCTAAAAGAACAAAAGATTGCCAGATCAAGAGCTATTAAAATTGCATACGATGCAGTAGGCTTTATACTTCATCCGGAAAATAAAGACACAATTTTTACAGTTGAACAAATTGCCGGAATTTTATCCGGAAAAATTAATGATTGGAGTCAAATCAACCCGAAAAATAAACAAGGTGCCATTCAGGTAGTTTTCGATAATCCAGCATCCGGCGCGATACGCATGCTGAAAGACAGCCTTCATTTAGGAAAAGATTTAGGTGAAAATTGTTTCGCTGTTAAATCTAATCCGGAGGTTATCAGTCATGTAGAAAAAAATAAAAACAGTATAGGAATCATTGGAGTTAGCTGGATTAGCGATCCTGATGATTCATTGGTAAGGTATTTTATGAAGAAAATACAAGTTGCCGAAATTCAACCTAAGAAAATAACAATTGAAAGCATTACCTGGAAACCTATTCAGGGAAATATACATTTAAGACAATATCCATTTTGGAGAGAAGTTTTTGTGGTAAGCAGAGAAGCACGTACAGGACTTGGCACGGGCTTTGCTAGCTTTTTATCAGGAGACCAAGGCCAAAGGATTATTTTAAAAGCCGGACTTGTGCCTTCAAGAGCAGCAATAAGGACAATAGAACTATATTAAAGATTAGAATTATGAGAAAGCACATGAATAAATTCATCTTATCCATTTCTTTGTTGATATCAGGAAGTGGAATCTTGATGGCTCAATCGATGAAAGATGGATTGAGAGCAATTGATTTTGAAAAGTATGAACAGGCAAGAGAAATCTTCCAAAAACTTGTTCAAAAAGAACCTACAAATGGTGAAAATTATTATTACTTAGGTCAAGCATATTTGAACTTAATTAATCCTGATTCTGCTGAAATTACATACAATGCCGGTATTAAAATAGCACCTGCAACTCCTAGTAATTATGCCGGTTTAGGTGAATTGAGACTGATCGAAGGTAAAAAAGCAGAAGCTAAAGTACATTTTGATAAAGCATTATCATTTTCAAAATCCCGCTCAGGCATTTACACCGACATTCACGCAATTCATATTGTTGCTACCAGTATGGTAAATACTGCAACAGATAAAATGCTGGAAGAAGCAGAAGCATTGGTTTTAATGGCTTATGAGCAAAATAAAAAAGATTATGATTTATTGGTTGCTGCTGGTGATGTTTATTTAGAGAAAAATGACGGTGGTAATGCTGCTACTTTTTATGAAAGAGCAATTGCTATAGACGCCAATAACCCTAAAGCATTTTCTAGAGTAGCTGTAATCTGGTTAAGAGTAAAAAATTATGATGCGGGTCAGACAGATTTAAATCGTGCTTTTGAAAAAGACCCTAACTATGCACCAGCATGGAAATACCAGGCTGAATTGTATTATGCAAAAAGAAACTTTGCTAAAGCCAAAGAAGCTTATGCTACTTACTTACAAAATTCAGAGCCTAGTTCTGCTAACCAAATTCGTTTTGCAAGAATTTTATTCTTGAGTAAAGATTATGAATCTGCTTTAGAGAAAATTGATGAGATCCAAAAAACTGATAAAAAGAATATTCTATTGTATCGCTTAAAAGGATTCTCAACTTATGAAGTAATTGGAACTAAAAATGATCCTGAAAAAGCAAAAT
>JBMLOK010000087.1:0-2504 GCA_049243005.1 Bacteroidia bacterium
TACGATCAGGATGAAAAACATCTAATGCTTCCATCTTTTCGCCCATACCCATGAATTTAATAGGTTTTTGAACTATTGACTTAATTGATAACGCAGCTCCACCTCGTGTATCACCATCTAATTTGGTTAAAATAACACCGGTAAAATCCAAAACATCATTAAATGCTTTTGCAGTATTAACAGCATCTTGTCCGGTCATGGCATCCACAACAAACAAAATTTCCTGAGGCTTCAAAGCTGATTTGATGTTGCCAATTTCACGCATCATCTCTTCATCAATACTTAAACGACCTGCAGTATCTACAATTAATACTTTAACTCCGGCTTCTTTTGCTGCTTTTAAAGCATTTTCAGCAATTTTTACTGGATTTGTATTTCCTTCTTCATAAAAAACAGGAACATCTAATTGAGCTCCAAGCACCTTTAACTGTTCTATTGCAGCCGGACGGTAAACATCACAGGCAGCCATCATCACAGTTTTACCTTTTTTCTTGATATAATTGGCAAGTTTTGCAGAATGGGTTGTTTTACCTGAACCCTGCAATCCGGCCATTAAAATGATACTAGGATTACCATTTAAATCAATATCCTCTGTTTTACCTCCTAATAATGCTGTTAATTCATCATTTACAACTTTAACCATTAACTGGCCCGGAGTTACACTAGTAAGTACATCTGCTCCCAAAGCTTTCTCTTTTACTGTATCTGTAAAAGATTTGGCAATTTTGTAATTTACGTCGGCATCAATTAATGCTTTACGGATTTCTTTTACCGTTTCAGCAACGTTGATTTCTGTAATTTTACCATGTCCTTTTAAAACTTTGAACGCCCTATCGAGCTTACTACTTAAACTTTCAAACATTTTGATAATTTTGATTGGTGCGCGAAAATAGGTATTCCTTTCAAGAGTTAAAACCCAATATTGATTCATTTTAAATTTAGGACATTTTGTGCTTTTGTTTTCGCGAAAAACTCTAATATTTGAAGACTATTCTAAATTCTCTTTTTAAAGAATTTTTGAATTGAAATGAACAAAAAAACATCCTAAAAATGAAAAAACTAGTCTCATTATTCTCCTTTAGTTTATTGATTTTCTTATCTTTAAGCAGCAAAGCTCAAGATAAATTATTAAGCGTTGAAGATGCCGTTTTAAAACAAAGAACAACTTTGTCGCCCGACAGACTTTCTCAATTACAATGGATTCCAAATGTTTATAAATTCAGTTTTGTGGGTAAAAAACTGGGAAAAGATATTTTAATCGTGCAAGATGCTCAAACTCTCAAACAAGATTCTATTCTTAGTTTGTTTGATTTTAACCTTGCTTGGAGAAATTTCATGAGCAAAGAAAAAGACATGACTCGTTTTCCTTTTATTACATGGGAAAATGCTACTGAATTTCGCTTTTTTTATAGCAATGCTTATTATAAGTTAAACATCCAAACCAATAAAGTTAGTTTATTGGCTAAAGCACCTGCAAATGCAGAAGATTTAGATTATGATGCTACTTCACAGAAATTAGCCTATACCTTAAACTACAATTTATTTGTTCATGATGGTAAAAATCCTTCAAACAATTCAGCTGCTACAGCAGGTGATGAAATAAATAAATCAGAAATAATTACTAAGGATGGTACTTATGGTTATGTAAACGGAAAATCAGTTCATAGAAACGAATTTGGTATCACAAAAGGAACTTTCTTTTCACCAAATGCTTCCAAAATTGCTTATTATAAAATGAATGAGGCTTTGGTTAGTGATTATCAATTAATGGATTTCCAGGATTTAGATACAAATCATTCTGTATTAACAACACCAAATACTTTCAAAAAACTAAAATACCCTATGGCCGGAAATAAAAGCCATATCGTAACAGTTCTAATTCATGATTTCAAAAGAAAAAGATCTGTTGAAGTACAAACTGAACCTGCTTCTGAACAATATCTTACCAATATCAGCTGGAGTCCAGATGAAGAATATTTATACATTGCCATATTGAATCGTGGTCAAAACGAAATGAAACTCAATCAATATGATGCTAATACCGGAACTTTCATCAAAACCCTATTTACTGAAACTCATGCAAAATATGTAGAACCTGAAAAGCCAATGTTGTTTCTTAAAAATGATGCAGGAAAATTCATTTGGTTTAGTGAAAGAGATGGTTACAATCATATGTATTTATATTATAAACAAGGTCAACTAATCAAACAATTAACTAAAGGAAAATTTGCTGTTTCTGATATTATTGGTTTTGATGAAAAGGGTGAAACCTTGTTCTACACTGCTTTTTCTGAAGATGGAATGAACAAATTGGTTTATGCTTTAAAACTAAAAACCCTTCAATCAAATCCTATAAATAGAATGGATGGTCAACATTCTGCAGTAATTTCTACCGATGGTAAATTTGTTTTAGATACTTATAGCAACAATAGAATTCCAAGAAGAACAGTTTTAAATGATGTTTCAGGAAAAGAATATGCAACTATTTTAAATGCACCAAATCC
>JBMLOK010000087.1:2604-6757 GCA_049243005.1 Bacteroidia bacterium
ACCAGCTTAATGACAAAAACACCTGATGTATTTAAAGTTGGTGTAGCTGGAGGTCCTGTTATTGACTGGAGATTTTATGAAATTATGTACACCGAAAGATACATGGATATGCCTCAGGAAAACGAAAAAGGTTACAGAGAGGCTGATTTATTAAACTATGTTAAAAATCTTAAAGGTAAATTATTGATGATTCATGGTACTTCTGATGATGTAGTTTTATGGCAGCATAGCTTAAGTTATATTCAAAAGAGTGTTGAAGAAGGTGTATTGGTAGATTATTTTGTATATCCGGGACATGCACACAATGTTTTGGGACCAGATAGAGTTCATTTAATGAAAAAAATCACCCAATATTTTAAAGAAAATCTTTAGTAAAAAAGGATATTCGCCAACATGGAAAAATCACTTCAGGAATTACAATCTTCTTATACTACAGGACTTTGGATACTTAATTTTATTTTCGCAGTTGTATTTTTAGTACGATTGTATTTAGTAATTAAAAGTAGAAAAGATAGAAAATGGCTCTTTTCTTGGAAAAAAGAATGGTTTGTTTATGGGCTGAAGTTGATTTTTTTATTGGCAATGCTCAGTTTAATTGCCGGACTTCCTACTTGGTTTTATTTTATAGCAGGATTTAGAATTTTAATTGAAGATAGTGTCATTCATACTTTTGTTGGCATTTGGTTTTTAATTGCTTTACAGGAAATCATCCTTTCATTTACTGCATCTAAAAGATTGGTAGAACAATTTATTAAAAGGATGCTTTTCTTTTTGCTAAGTATATTTTGGTTATTGGGATTTGGACTTGCCAGTTTAATCATTTTCAAAGCTTATGATTATCCTCAAAAAAATGAATGTATTGAAATAGACGTGCCTGTTCATGGCACTTGGAGAGCTTCTCATGCAGGTGGACATAGTTCTGTAAATTATCATTTGGCCATCCCTCAACAAGCTTATGCTGTTGATTTATTAAAAGTAAATGAACATGGTAACTTTTTTACCGGAACCGGAACTGCAATCACTGATTATATTTGTTTCAATGATTCAGTATTTAGTCCCGTAAATGGAATTGTTGCAGCAATTATAGATACCTTTAATAACCAACAAGTGCTAAAAAAAGGCGATACCATTAACCCATGTGGCAATTATATTGCTATAAAAATAGAAGAATCTAAATATGCTATTCTGGCACAATTAAACAAAAGAAGTTTCAGTGTAAAAATTGGAGATACTGTTTCAAGTGGCCAGTACCTTGCTAATATTGGGAATTCAGGTAATACAACATGGCCTCATTTACATTTGCAAATTGCCAATCAAACCAATATGAATGATTCTACAACGAAAGGAATTCCTTTTAGATTTAAATCATTTTGCAGAAAACGTTGGAACTCATGGGAACAAGTTTCCGGAGAATACTTAATGAGAAACGATTATATTCAATCTGAATGCAGTACAAAATAGTTACAAATATTCTTTTAAAAACCGATCCATTACTGGCAGGAATTGCGCTACTTTCAAGTGTATTTTTGTTTTTTATTCTGAAAAGCAGGTTCCTTAAAATGGCGTCTATGAAATCATATGCAATTTCATTTTATGGATTTGTATTTTTTATTATAGCATCTTTTAGTTTTGTTGGAATGAATGCGGTTGTTAGGTTCTTTTATTTACCCGACCATTTTTTCGGAAACTTTATTTGGTTCTTTCCTTATACTATTATTTCGTGTTTGTTTGGCGCATTGTCGGGTTACATCATTTACATGGCTGCTAAAAAAGTAGCACCCGAGTTTATATATACATTGCTTAATGTTTCTTTGTTGATATTTACTCCGATGTTGATGTATGTTTTGTTGTTTCAACCCTATTTAGAAATGGTTAACATAGCTATTGGTCCTGAAAAAACAATCAATATTGAAAAGAATATCAACCAAAACGATTTTGAGGAACTAGTCCAAAAACCTGAACAAATCTACTTTCCTGCAACACCTGCAGAGTTTCATGATAGTTTAAGTTTTCATGTTTTAGGAAAATCTTTGCAAATCACATCTAAGCAAAATGGGTTTTCGTTTTCGCAAGCTATCTTAAACAAAGAAACCCTGGCCATGTATACCTGCGATTCAAAAAACAAGGAATACATCGTGCTATTATTGGTTTACTCATTGCTTTCAAATCAATCTGAATTATTAGTAATAAACAAAGAAGGACTCTGCGTTTTCAAAAAAACTTATGATAAATATCCCAATCGTTTAAGCATTGGTGAAGATGGGAAAACTATTTTATTACAAAAAGAAGAAGCTGAAAACAAGTTTGTGTTTATAGAGGCAGTAGGTTTGAAATAATACTGCTCTTACTCTACTTTACCACTTTGAAACTGTTTACACCATTCCTGTAAACCACATTCCGTGCATTTAGGACTGCGTGCTAGGCATGTATACCTTCCATGAAGTATTAACCAATGATGCGCAGTTGCAATGTATTCATCGGGAATGTATTTAACCAATTGTTGTTCTGCAGCTAATGGAGTTTTTGCATTGGTAGTTAAGCCCAATCTTCGGCTAACCCTGAAAACATGCGTATCAACTGCCATAGCAGGTTGATTGTAAACTACACTGGCAATTACATTTGCCGTTTTTCTTCCAACACCGGGCAATTTTACGAGGTCTTCTATTTTCTCAGGAACCTTACCATCAAAATCAGAAAGTAACATTTGAGCCAATCCAATCAGATGTTTGGTTTTATTATTGGGATAACTAATACTTCTGATATAGGGAAACAAAGTATCAAAATCTGTTTCCGCCAGTTTTTGAGGAGTTGGAAAATCTCTGAATAAATCTTGTGTTACAATATTTACACGTTTATCGGTGCATTGCGCCGACAATACCACAGCCATTATTAACTGAAAAGGATTTTCATAATGTAATTCGGTTTCTGCTATTGGCTTATGTTCAAGGAAATAACTGATAATTTTATCGAAACGCTCCTGTTTTTTCATGTTTTGCAAATTAGTTAACAGCATCATTAAAAAAAATTGCATGGTTTTTGTTTCAGTTAAGAATATCTTTCAATTATGAAAAAGTTGATGCTTGTTTGCCTATTGGCAATGATGAATACCTTGAATGTGGCGATTTCACAAGACAATCCCAAAGCTGAAATGGAGTTTACTCCTGAAGTAAAAACATTTGTTTACGCTCAAAATAGCAGTTTAAAAGTAGGTCCATGGGACAATGGTTACCTACCCTTTTCTTATGAAAAAGGAAAAAATTGGGTTTTTAAATACCATTTCAAATCAAAGGATTATAAAATGATTGCCGATGATGAATATTCAGAAACCCTCACTTTTGAAATACCACCACAAAAAGGAAATTCATTCAGAGTAAGCGGTGATTTAAGAAAATATAAAATTGTATTTAGTCCGAATTGCTTTTGCAGAGACAATGGAGCCAGAGAAGTTAAAAGCGGCTTTATGAAAGGAAGAAAAATCGCACAAAATAAGTGGGAAGTAGAATTCACTTTAATGGTTCCACAAAGAGATGGAAAAGGCGCTCCAAGTGAAAAAAAGTTCAAAGGAATTTATACAATTGGCTCATTGGAAAATGAATAGTATGTTAAACATCAGATTTGCAAAAAAAGAAGATGCAGGACTCATCTTACATTTCATTAAAGGCATTGCTCATTATGAAGAATTAAGTGATCAAGTGCAGGCAACAGAAGAAAGTATCATCAAATATTTGTTTGAAGAAAAGAGCTTCGCAGAATGTTTACTCGCTTATGAAAACGAAACACCTGTAGGATTTGCACTCTTCTTTCACAACTATTCTACCTTTGTTTCGAGACCCGGTATTTATCTTGAAGATTTGTACATAGAACCAGAATTCAGAGGGAAATCATATGGCAAAAATCTGTTACTTGAATTAGTTAAAATTGCCAAATCACGCAATTGTGGAAGAGTTGAATGGAGTGTATTAAATTGGAACAAACCAGCAATAGATTTCTATGAAAGCCTAGGTGCAGTGCCAATGTCGGGTTGGACAGTCTACAGATTAGATGAAGAAGCTATGGGGAAATTGGTGGGGTGAGGGTAAGTCATCAACCTTAAGATTCGAAAGTAGTTTTAAGTAAAATTCAACAGGATTCAGAATAGTAAAATTATTCTTCT
>JBMLOK010000088.1:0-4974 GCA_049243005.1 Bacteroidia bacterium
GTGAACACCAGTAGTAGTTTCTTCAGATAATCCTTTAATTCCTGCAACTAATTCAGGGTAACGATCTAAAACCATGTTGGTTAAATCACCACCATCATCTAAAATCATATTCAATGGTTGGCCACCTTCAAACGCAAATAATGTTTGTTCGATACACCAATCAAATTCTTCTTCATTCTGACCTTTCCAAGCATAAACAGGAATACCTGCAGCAGCTATTGCAGCAGCAGCATGGTCTTGGGTAGAAAAAATATTACATGAACTCCAAGTTACTTCAGCACCTAAATGTTTCAAAGTTTCAATTAAAACACCAGTTTGAATTGTCATGTGAAGACAACCTGCAATACGAGCACCTTTAAGTGGTTGAGCAGGTCCGTATTCTTTACGAATAGCCATTAAACCCGGCATTTCTGCTTCTGCTAAACGAAGTTCTTTACGACCCCATTCCGATAGTGTAATGTCCTTTACTTTGTAAGGCAGTTGTGTTTTTGCTTCTGACATGTTTATTTTATTAAATTGCCACAAAATTATATGTATTCAACTGATTATAAAAATAAACTTAAGTATTTTTAAAATCAGAATGTAAAATTTTAATGCTGACAATGTTTCAGGCAATATTTTTTGGCCTGATGCTTGAAGAGTTCATCTAGTTTTTCATTCTTTGTATTCACTTTTTAAAATAATACTTTCAATTATGGCATATCCTGAAATGTTAGTTACTCCAATGAAACAACAATTAGAAAATGTTGGTTTCAAAACTTTGTTAAATGCTTCTGATGTAGAATCAGCTTTAAGCAAAAAATCCGGTACTCAATTATTGGTTTTTAATTCTGTTTGTGGCTGTGCTGCCGGTACTTGTCGCCCTGGTGTTATAGATGCAGTTGGGAAATCAGATAAAAAACCTACAGAATTATTAACTGTATTTGCTGGTCAAGAAGTTGAAGCTGTTGCAAAAGCACGTGAATTTACACTTCCTTATCCGCCTTCTTCACCTTCAATTGCTTTATTTAAAGATGGTGAATTGGTTCATTTTGTTGAAAGACATATGATTGAAGGCCGCAGTGCTCAAATGATTTCAGATCATTTACAAGCTGCTTTTAGCGAATATTGCTAATTAAAAATTTTCTAATTAAAATTAAAAAGCTGCAAATTCAATTGCAGCTTTTTTTTTATTCTAAACTCATTTCTTCATCTCCTTTTTGATAGGGAACATATGTCAATATCAGTTGAAACATTTCATCTGTAGTTTTCATGCTTCCATTTTTTTCTGATATTTCTCTTGGTGGATCAAATGGATTATTTGGGTTTTCTGATGTATTGTCATATTCTCCAACTACATAAATCACACTTCCCCTCGGAACAAATAGCATTTTTTTGGGTTGATAAAAATATTGCCACCTAAAATCCCAATTGTTAATTCTAATTAATCTTATTGTATCTCCACTTGGTTTGATTGCATAAGCTAGAAACTTCTTTCCAATTAAATGCATATGAGGAACAATGCTTAACAAGGATATATCTTGAGGTACCGTAAATTGAATATGAAAGGTTTTCTTTTGATTAGCTGGTATTATTAATTCTGGTACAACCGGACTTAATCCTAAAGTTCCAATTTGAAATTCTGAAACGGGTCTTTCTGAAGGACCTTTCCCAAAATAAATTTTAAAGTAAGATGAGTCTAATTCTTCTTTGGCTGATGGTCCAAAGTGAATATCGTTTAAATACAAAGCTGATTTTTTCTTTATCCGAAATCCACCTATTCCATGCGGGTAAAAACTAAATTGTGATCCGGGTAAATAGTTACTTACAGATGGAGTCATTACCGGATAACTACCATCATCGTTTAATAAATCCAAATCTTTATGAATCCTCACACTTTCACTTTGGTCTTGATTGATCCAATAAGGGCCATTGTGTAAGTTCGACTTTTTTCCATCCTCATAATTTATCAAATGAGCATTCATATGATGAACCAGTTTCTTTTTATGAGGCACAAATTCAACAGCTCTTATAAAAGTATCATAAGGTAATTCAATTGGGAATTTTACTACATAAAATCTATCAGAATTATCTCCAGGAATTAAGAATGGTTTTGGTAGATAAACAGTCATTCCGGCTTTTCCTAAATCTACTTTGTTTTCAGGTTTTTTATAAGCTTCAAGGTTTGCTGTATCTCCAGGAATAGCGCCTTGCTCAACCCATTTTTTTATTAGATTAATTTCTTCATGACTCAAAACCGTTTCGCCTGCAAAATTAGTGTATTCGGGGTCTGCGGGCCATGGTGGCATTATTTTGTTTTCAGTTACATAAGCAATTAGTTTTCCTTTGCTTGCAACATCTTCATAATTTACCAGATTAAAGGGGCCGGCTCCTCCATCAACATGACATTTACTACAATTTTTTCTAATAATTGGAGCGATGTCTGTTGCAAAATCAGGATTTTCTTTTTTGCTTTCTGAACAAGAAATTAAACTTGTGAAAACAATATAAATCAGTATTATTCTATAAAACATCCTACTGCCTGGGTTTTATGAAATGGTACAATTTTTCCTTCATTTAATTTATGAAGTACATCTGCAAGTTCGTTTTTTGTGATAACAGTTCGTGTTTTACCGGGTGCATAAGCCCAATTGTCTATTCTGCCACTATAGACTAATTTGCTTGATTTGTCATATACAAAAACCTCTGGTGTTATACTTGCTCCTAAATGTTTCACTAATTTCTTTTCTTCATCAAACAATACTTCAATTTTAATTTGATATTCTCTTTTGAACTTTTCAATATCATTGGCTGTAAAATCTTTCCCACTTACTATACCAATAAACCTGATTTTTGAATTGTACTTCTTTTGAAACTTTTTAATTGTTAAAGTATAATTCTGGCATAAAGGACATTCAGGTGAAATAAACCATAGTATAGTTGCTTGGTATTTTTCAAAGTCTTTTATCTTGGTTTTTTCTCCTTTATTATTTTTTAATTCGATTTGAACCAAAGGCATTAACAATATTGTAAGAAAAATTATCGTTTTAGTAAACATTGTACAAATGTATCAAGTATCAATTAGTTTTGCTTATGAGAAAAATTCTTCTAATCACTTTTCTGTTTCCGTTTTGTTTGAAGGCACAATTTACTATAAAAGTAAATTCATTGCCTAGTAATACTCCGGTTGGTTCAACAATATTTGCAGCTGGTACTTTCAATAACTGGAAAGCAAATGATTCAGCTTTCATTTTAAAAGAAATTAGTGGAGTTCGACAAATAACCTTACCTGCTGCTGGTGGTAATGCGCAATTTAAATTTACCAGAGGCTCATGGCAAACTGTGGAAGGTTCTGCAAGTGGTGCCTATATTCCTAATCGAAATTTCACTTATTCAACGAATGGTGTTTTAAACTGTGATATTGCAGGTTGGGAAGATTTAAAACAAGGTGGTGGTCCTTCATCAACTGCAAATAAAAATGTAAGAATATTATCAGATACTTTTTACATGCCACAATTAAATCGTAAGCGAAAAATTTGGATTTACCTTCCTGAAGATTATCAAACTACTTCTAAAACTTACCCGGTTTTATACATGCATGATGGTCAGAATATTTTTGATAATCTAACAGCTTTTGCAGGAGAATGGGGAGTGGATGAAGCTTTAAGTAATCGTGAAAAATTGGGTCAGTCAACTGCAATTGTTGTTGCTATTGATAATGGTGGTTCAAGTCGGATTGATGAATATTCACCCTATAAAAATGCACAATATGGTGGGGGAGAAGGTGATGAATACGCAGATTTTATTACTTTAACCCTTAAACCATTTATTGATTCTGCTTACAGAACTAAACCTGAGTTTGTTTATACAGGTATTGCAGGAAGTTCTATGGGTGCAGTAATTTCAATGTACACTGTCGCTAAATATCCAAATGTATATAGCAAATTGGGTATTTTTTCACCAGCATTTTGGTTTAGTGATTCTTTATTTACTTATGTTAAAAACTCCCAACTCAATAAAGGACTTAAAGTTTATAATGTATCTGGTGCTACTGAAAGTAAGAACATGGTTCCTGATATGAAACGAATGGATTCATTGTTAATCGCTAAAGGACTTGATTCCAGTTCAAGATTTTTTACTGTTAAAGCAGACGGTGCCCATAGTGAGTGGTTTTGGAAGAGGGAATTTCCTGCTGCATTTAATTTCCTGTTTCCTCCTTTGTTAAATGGTTATGGTGAACTTGTTGAAAGTCCTAATATTAAAATTTTTCCTAACCCTGCAATTCACTATTTACAAATAAAAACGCCGGTTGAAATTGACAGTTTTATGCTAATAAATTCAGTTGGAAATATTGTTTATAAAAGAGATAAACCTGAAAGGGAACCTAAGGTAGATGTGTCTGGTTTAGCAAACGGTAACTATGTACTTGCAGTCTTTTCTGATAGAAAAGTTTATTATAAGAAGTTCTCGGTTCAGAATTGAGCTAATAGGAATATCGGCATGTTTACCAATAATTTAGTCTAGTAAAACTCAAGACATTTTTAAATTGAGTTATGATATTAAATTATTGCAAAATGAGTTGAAAAGAGAGTCCTGTTTTTTTATGAAATTTCCTAAAATCCCATAGGGATGACATTATAGTAGCAAATAAAAATTAGGGAACATTCCTCACCCCAAATCAGGCGCGAACCGAATGTTCGCGCCCGATTTGAGGTGATTTGGTTATGTTGTTAAATCATTTGTTTCTACCAATGATATAACTAAAGAAATTTTGAATTAAGAAAAATGAAACATCTAGTTTCTTTAAAATTATTAAGCTCTACTTAAATACTAAAAAATAAATTTAACATCGTTTTCTGCAATAGAAACGGTTATTCGTTTAAACTATTTCCAAACGAACAAAAATCCTTACATCAAACATTTCATTGATTAATGAATGCGATGTCCATTAATTTTTTGGTTGGTTGAAAATCCATCTTTACTGAATAAAACCTG
>JBMLOK010000089.1:0-1936 GCA_049243005.1 Bacteroidia bacterium
GCCATTTTTCTTGAATTTGAACCAAGTAATAAATCATCCATCCAATTGTGTTTATTTTTGAATAGAGTAACGATTTGTGTATTTGATTCATCAAGATTTTTTCTCAATTGTTCATCAATACTTAATTCAAGATTTCCTTTTTTAACAGTTAGTTTTACATTCTGATAATTTGAACCTCTGATATATTGTTCAGCATCAAGCATTAGTTTTTCACTCTCAGTCCCTGCATAATCAAAATAGAAAATATCAAGGACGGCATGAAAGATTTTAGCAAATGGAACCATAAAATCTAATTCAGAAGAAAGGTTCATTAAATCGGATGAGTAAACAATATGATAAATAGGCTTAAAGCTATAATTAGCAGGAATAGCTAAAACAGGAAAATTAGCTTCAGCTATCAAACTTGAGGTATTTGTGCCTAAAATATATTTTCTCCAACCACTAGCACCATGGGTTCCCATGATAACAATATCAGCTTTAAATTCTTCGAAAGCAGCTTGAATTCCATCAGAAACTCTATTGCTAAAATTTACTAAAGTTTTAGGTGTTTTTATAGATGGCCAATTTTCCTCTTTAGCCATATTTAAAAATGATTCCATTAACAAATTTTCTTCGTCAACTTCATCTGCATAATAGTTTTCGTATGGAACCTCATTAATTGGCATCACCTCAGGTATTGCGTGATACAATATAATTTGGCTATTGGTTTGTGCTGCAAATTCAACAGCATACCTTAATGCATTTTTAGCTTCTGGAGAGTAGTCGTTAGGAACAAGTATGTTTAGCATACCACATAGGATTTAGTATGATAAAATTAATCAAAAAAAACAAAATAAAAAGCTGATTTAAATTATAATTAAAGCAGGCTGTTTTCTTCCTTTTCGTATTCAAAATCAATTAGATGTGAGTTTCCATCTGCTGCTTGAGTTGCTAAAACATCACATCTTTCATTCATAGGATTACCTGCATGGCCCTTTACCCAATGGAATTTAACATGATGTTGTTTGTAGATTTTTAGGAAACGTATCCATAAATCAGGATTCTTTTTGTCTTTAAATCCTTTTTGAGCCCAACCAAATACCCATCTTTTTTCGACGGCTTCACAAACATATTTACTATCAGTAAATATTTCAACCTGTGATTCCGGAACCTTTATTGCTTCTAAAGCAATTATTACTGCTAATAGTTCCATTCTGTTATTTGTAGTATAGCGATAACCGGCGCTTAGCTCTTTGTAATGTGGTCCCGCTTTTAATATGGCACCATATCCTCCTTTACCGGGATTTCCTCTTGCAGAGCCGTCTGTATAAATTGTAATTTTCAAGCTTTCGAAAATATAACATGATTCTCAAATTTTATCAGTAATTGAATTTTAAATTGGTTTTGAATATCAATTCTCGAAAAATTTTTTGGTCATCAAAAGAGTGCTAAACATATTAATAGATTTAATGGTTATCTGCTTGTTTACCTAAAAATAAATTTATCGAAACTTTATTGCTGATTATTAGTCGTTTAAATCAAACTAAACCATTAAAAATGAAATTTTGCGTTATGTTTCATTTAGCAAGTTCTAAAACCCAGAATGGGTGACATGATTATAGAAAATAAATTACGAAGAAACTCCCCCCAAACCCCACCACGCGGACCGAAGGTCCACGTGGTGGGGTTTGGGGGAAATTCATTTAGCCGATTTTCTATAAACATGTGACCACTTTCAGGGTCATTAATTTCATTGAATAGAGCAATTTAATTCCTAACTTCTTATCGAAAATAATTCTCAATATAAATACTGGATTTATAAAAAATACTTCTGGTAAACATGCGGATATTCGCTATGGATTTAAATGATTCTGGTCGATTATAATATAAATGATTGTTTTCTTTTTTTGAAATTTGAATAGCAGTGAGTTTAAAGAGATTATGCTTAATTCTGATT
>JBMLOK010000090.1:0-1796 GCA_049243005.1 Bacteroidia bacterium
ATTAAATGATTTAATTCTGTGGCATCAAAAATATCGGCAGGTAAACCTGAAGGCATGTCTATTGAAACGATATCTGCATTTGAAAGATTCATTTGTTCAACAATAAATGAAGCCAATCCTGTTAAAGGCCTATTAATTCCTGTTCCAAACAAGGCATCAATAAGTAAATCAGATTCATTAAAAGTGATTTTAGGAAAATGAGAAATCAAATGTGGATGTAAAAAATTCTCTGCTTTAATTCTGGCTAATTGTTTTTCACAATCCTGACTATATGCACCATTCTCAGAAAGTAAAAATACTTCAACAGGTAGTCCTTTGGTATGTAAAATTCTGGCTATGGCCAATCCATCTCCACCATTGTTTCCATTACCACAAACCAAACATATTTGTCTGTAATTTTTCTTGGCGAAAATTTCCAAAATAGGCTCTATACAAGCATTTGCCGCTCTATTCATTAATTCAAAAGATGAGATAGGTTCTTGCTGAATAGTGGCTGCATCCCAATCTCTAATTTGCTGAGCTGTAAAGATTTTCATTCATCGAATGTAACTTCAAAAAATGGATTATAATCTGATTAATCTCAATCTTATCAAACAAAAAAACCGGAGATAAATCCCCGGTTTTTCGCAATAAATGTTTCTAGATTTTGTTTTTAAACCTTTTATAAAGAACAAATGCAATTAGTCCAAACAACAATAAACTCCAGATTCTAATCACAAAGAGGAATATAAATTCCAACATCTTCCAGCCATCTAAAATTGCTACCCAAACTTTCATGAAAAAGTTAGGTTCATTGCGAATCGAATCTTTTTTAGGAATGATTCTTTGAATGATTTTTTCCTGTTCAAATAATTCTATTTGCACCTCATTATAATCAACCCTTGCTTGTATTTTCAAACCAAGAATTAAAGCATCATCACTTTGGGCTTTTCTGTCAATTAATACATCCTGAGCCAATAAAGTCTGAACCTCGCTTTTAGGTTTAATTACTTTTGATTCGGCAGCGCTTAACCTGTTTATGGTAAGTTTTTTATCCAACAAATCCAATCCGACATTTTCTGCGGTTTGTTCGCGTTCTTCAACAAAAACAGCAATAGAATCGAGTTTTCGTAGCAATGAATTTAAATGTGCTTGAGGCAATTTCAATTGAATATGTTGACCGATTCTAATTCTTCTTAATTCCTTCGATGAATCATTATCAAATGGAAGAATGCTTGTTTCAATAATATCATTGTTTAGTTTAGAAGAGGTGATTAAACCGCCATATTCAGCAATCCATTTTTCGATTAACAAATTGCTTTGTTTACAATCTCTGACTTCAATTCTAATTCGTGCAGTTCGGGCTACATTTTGATGAAGAGGATTGTTTGGGTTTAATTCAATGGAAGCAGCTAAAGAATCCGCCGTTCGAATTTCGGATTGTTCCTGATTTTGGAGCCTCTGTGCTTCCAACTTTGCTTTTTCTTCGGCAGCCGGGCCACAGCTGAACAGAAGCAGGCACAAAGAACCTGTTGTTACTAAAGTTTTCATTTTGCTTTTTATTCTGAGATTAGTTCAGAACAAGTGCAAAACGAGAAGCCACAATGCAAATTTTTCCTTCTATCACCGGATAAAAATGGCTTATCAATAAAAATGAATTTTGGGAAATTATGTTTGTAGCAATAGCTCCTTTCCTAATAAATAAAACATGCTTATGCCCTCGTTCCAGTCACGGGGGCCTTAGGGCCCCGGGACTGGTACCCGGGGGGGGTTTGAAAGCGGAAAAATTTTTAAAAAAATTTAAAAACAAAGGGCTT
>JBMLOK010000090.1:1806-2761 GCA_049243005.1 Bacteroidia bacterium
ATTTCTACAATAATGTCATCCCTATGGGATTTTAGGAAATTGTAGATAAAAGGATCTTCTCATTTTTAGATAATGTTTGGGTGGATTTTTATCAGTAGTAATTAAAAAAATGCACCAGAAAAGCTATTGGAATTGTAATTAGAAACGAACAGTCAAACGTAATTACATTTCTCTTTTAAAACCAGATTTACGCTTCCAGATAAATCGAAAACTCCGATTGCTCTAAAATCATTCCGATTGGTTCTATAAAATCAGTTAAGCCGTTTTTATTGAATAAATCAACCACCTCATTTGCTGATTCTGCTGCGACTGAAATCAGCAATCCTCCTGATGTTTGCGGATCATTTAACAATTGAAAGGAACGCATATCAGCCATACCTGAAACCTTTTTTTCATAAGCATTCCAGTTTCTATAAGTATTATCAGGTATACAGTTTTGAAGAAGCAATTCATCAATTCCATCTATCGCTTTTATTTTAGATGAAGTGATTTTTGCAGAGGCCTGACTCCCTTCACACATTTCGATTAAATGTCCTATTAAACCAAAACCTGTAATATCTGTCATGGCATTTACACCATTTATTTTTGCCAATTCTGCACCAATTGAATTTAGGGAACACATACTATCAATTGCTGCATTTAAAGCCGAATCAGCCTTTAATTTACGTTTTTGAGCAGTAGCTGCAATTCCTGTTCCTAAGGCTTTTGTTAAAAACAATATATCTCCAACTTTAGCTGTATTGTTTTTTTTAATCTGGTTGATTAACACCGAACCACAAACCGAAAGTCCAAACAAAGGTTCCTTTGCATCAACACTATGTCCACCGGCAATTGGAATGCCTGCTAGTTCACAAATACTTTTCGCTCCTGCCATTACCCTGGCAGCTAATTCAACAGGTAAAACATCAACAGGCCAACCTAAAATGGCATTGGCAAAAAGAGGTTTTCCACCCAT
>JBMLOK010000091.1:0-1672 GCA_049243005.1 Bacteroidia bacterium
TTACCGCAATGGAGTCGGAACAAAATCAGGAGCCCAAAAAAGCAAGAAGAGTTCGCTATAAAGGAACTCATCCTAAATCATTTAAAGAAAAATACAAAGAATTACAGCCGGAAAAATATGCCGATGATATTGAAAAAATCAAACAACAAGGCAGAACTCCGGCCGGAATGCACCTTTCTATTTGTGTAAATGAAATTCTTGATTTCCTAAAAATCAAACCCGGTCAAACAGGTTTGGATGCAACTCTGGGTTATGGTGGACATAGCCTTGAAATGCTGAAACAACTAAAAGGTAAAGGCGTTTTGTTTGCTACTGATGTCGACCCAATTGAACTTCCTAAAACAAAAGAACGTTTAGAAAAAGCCGGATTTAATGAGGATAAAGTAAAAATCCGCAAAATGAATTTTTCACAAATCGACCAATTACAAGAGGAGTCGGGATTATTCGATTTTATATTAGCAGATTTGGGCGTTTCATCTATGCAAATCGATAATCCGGATAGAGGTTTTTCTTATAAAATTGAAGGCCCATTAGACCTTAGACTCAATCCTAAAAGTGGGAAACCGGTTTCTGAATACCTTAAAAATTGCTCTGTTGAATTTTTGGAAGAATTGTTTGAAGTTAACTCAGATGAACCTTATGCAAGACAAATTGCCCGTGAAATAGTCAATCATAAGGGTAATATTCAAACTACTACACAGCTTTATCAAATCATAACAGATGCATTGCAATTCTTACCTGCATCAACAAGAAAAGACGAAATTAAAAAGGCATGCCAAAGATGTTTTCAAGCATTAAGAATAGCGGTAAACGACGAATTCGGTGTACTTGAAAGTTTTCTTGAAAAACTTCCTTATGCTATGAAATCAGAAGGAAGAGTTGCTATTCTAACTTTTCATTCAGGTGAAGACAGAAGAGTAAAAAAAGCATTTCAAGCTTTATACAGAGCCGGTATATTTTCGGAAATATCACAGGAACCAATCAGACCGGGAGCTGAAGAAATCTTTAACAATCCAAGGGCAAAATCAGCAAAACTGAGATGCGCTATTAAAGCTTAAATATGATTTTAGAAGAGAATGATTTTTTGCAACATCAGTTGTTTCTGGCATCTGTTTCGCCAATAAAAATAAGAAACAGAAAAAGATCCAGGTATATCAATAGCTTTTTAATATTAATCTGGGCAGGTATCTCTTTTTGGAATGATAGTCCATATACAGCAATGTTTTTCGGGATTGCTGCAGTCTTGTTTTTCATTGCATTTCCCTATTATTCCAAATGGTTTCATCAACGCCACTATACAAAATTTGTAAAGGAACATTTGAATGATAGATTTGGTAAAAATATAGAATTTGAATTCAGAGAAGATTGTTTTTATTCCAAAGATGATAACGGAGATGGAAGTATAGAATATGTTGACACTGAAATTATTTATGAAACTGGAGACTATTTTATTATCAATTTTACAGATGGTGATTCCTTTTTAATTGCAAAAAACAAAGTCGACAACCTTGAGTTCATTAGACACAAAATTCAAGAGCTCCAAGTGAATTTTGGAATACCATTTGAACAAAAATTAGATTGGGTTTGGAAATAAAACTAAATAGAAATTAATAAGGATTTTAAACCTTTTGAACCTATTTAAATCTCAATTGAAATTTAAATATGAATAGGT
>JBMLOK010000092.1:0-2083 GCA_049243005.1 Bacteroidia bacterium
AAAAAAGGAGAATTGATTTTTAATCCATATTATATCTGGCAGGTTGAAGGTGTTAAAATTGGATTTTTAGGATATACCGATCCTTTGGTGCCATTACGTCAATCGCCCAATTACAGCAAAGGAATCATTTATTCGAAGCCGGAAGAAAATATCAAACATTATATTGATGTATTAAAGAATGATGAGCAATGTGCTTATATCATAATTCTTTCGCATTTGGGTTTATCACAACAAATTGCTTTGGCTAATGATGCTGTTTGTGAAGGTGTAGATTATATTTTTGGTGGTGATACGCATGAGAGAGTGAGAAAGCCAATTCAATGCAAGTATGCAAAGGTGGTTGAGCCGGGTGCTTTTGGTTCTTTTGTTGGTAAACTCGAATTGAAAATTAAAGGTGGAAAGGTTATTTCTGATGCTTATGTTTTAGATGAAGTTGAACCAAATAAGTTAAAAGCCGATGCAGCTGTAACAAAATTGATTCAATCAAATGAGGAGCCTTTCTCTAAAGATATCAATGAAATTGCAGGTTATAGCACTTTGCCTTTATACAGAAATTTCGTTGTTGAAAATACCATTGATACCATGATTTTAAATGCGCTTCATTGGCAATTACCTGAAATTGATATTGTGCTTTCAAATGGTTTTAGATTTTGTCCTCCGAAAAATACTCCAGACCAAACAGGAAATATTCCAATTACAAATGGTTTTATTTATGATATGTTACCGGTTGATAGCACCGTAAGAACAGGTAAAGTAACAGGTAAACAAATTTTCGATTGGTTGGAAAAAGAATTAAACAATGTATTTGCCAAAGATGCTTCGAAACGTTTTGGTGGTTGGGTGATTAAATTCAAAGGAATGTCAATTGAATTTAAAGCATTTGAACCAATGGGAAGTCGTGTTCAAAAGGTTTTGGTGAAAGGAGTTCCATTAGATGAAAATGCCACCTATACAGTTTGTGCTTGTGAAAGAGATGGCGATCCTGCTGATATGCTTTGTAGAATAAAAAATGTTCAGGATGCGAAAAACACCTCACATACTTTACATCAGGTAATGAAAGATTATTTGAAAAACAATTCTCCTGTTACACCAAGTTTGCCTTTGAGTGCTAAAATTATGGATGCACCTCAAACTTTGTTAAGTCAGGTTTATGGAGTGGATTATCAGTTTAAATAGATAGAAAAATGAATTACATTTTTGAGTACTTTTTTAAACTTCAGAATGTAATTTATTCTTTGGTTTTAGAAGTATTATTTCAGGTAGTTTCATTTAATTGTATTTATGTTTGATGCTATTTTGTATTGAAATAGATTTTATTCCAAATCATGAAATTAAAATTCAAACTCAAATCATCACATCAAAAAGTATTTTCTATTTTATCTGATGCTAAACTATTTGAAAAGTTTCATCCTGTAATTTTTAAAATTGATGATTTAGGAAACAATCATTATCTAATTCATGAAACGCTGAAATTTTTATTCATCCCTATAACATTTACTTATCCTGCTAAAATTAGTTCAAACAAAGAAAAAGGAATAGTACAAATGAATGCCGTTGTGATGAAACTGGTTAAAGTTGATTTGAACTTTTTGATTACTGAAACACCCAATTGCACTGAGATTGTTGAAGAAATTAAGATACGATCATGGTTGCCGGTTCATCCTGTAATGAGAATAATTTTCAAAAAACAGCATACAAAATTATTTTTGAATATTGATGTAGATTCCAACCTTTAAAAACTTTTTGTTTGATTAAAATATCCAATGGTTTAATCTTTTTTTCAATATTGATTTCAGTATAAAAGCGCTTGTTTTAGCTGATTTTTATCTGATTTCAATTCAATTTATATTTTAGAAATTTGTAGAATGAAATCGTTTCCGGTTTTAGCTTTTTATATATTATTTGCTTCCCAACTTTTTGCTCAGGTTCAAAAACAAACCAAGGAAGATACTCACGTTTGGGTTGCTTTTATTTCGAGTTTTCAATTGAATGAAAAATGGAATCTTTTGGCTGATGTACATTACAGAAGAACTGAGTTTTTAAACAAACCGGGTTTCTTTGTTGCCAGAGTTTCTCCGGAATA
>JBMLOK010000093.1:0-20124 GCA_049243005.1 Bacteroidia bacterium
CAATGGTTTAAACGTAAACATAAGTATCCTTTTAAGTATGTTATTAATAGATATTCCAATGATCCAATCAGGAAAAACAAACGAATTGAACTGAGTAGTTTAGATAGTTTTTATATTGATAAAGATGTGGATGTAAATGCGTTTAGTTATTCTTATTATGTTCAATTAGAGGATGAATGTGGTGGTATTGGATTGACTTCCAATGAAGCTAAAACTATTCTTTTATTGGTTGATATTGAAAAGAATGATAAACTGACTGAAGATCCTAAAATCTATTGGAATGCTTATCAGGATTGGTCTTCAGGTATAGAGAAATATGATGTATTTTTCTACAATGATAGTCTTGGTTCAATGCAGTTAATCGCTTCTAAAAAAGAAACCGATTCGCTGGAAACAAGTCATTCTTATTTGAACTTTGAGCAGGATGATTATTGTTACAGAGTTGTGGCTTATCAAAAAGACAGTAATTGGGTCGAAAGCTGGTCGAATATTGGCTGTATGTCGACCAAGCCACGTTTGTTTGCACCAAATGCATTCACAGCAAATGCAGATAAAATCAACGATGGATTTTTACTAAAGGGCGTTTTTATCAAACAATACAACCTACGTATTTACGACCGTTGGGGAACTTTGGTTTTCGAAACCAACAACCTCAACCAAGCCTGGGACGGCACATTTGGAAATGAACCGGCCCAGGCAGGTGTTTATGTTTTTATTGCCAATGCTTATGGCAGAAAAGGAGATTATGTTACGCTTAAAGGGAATGTTACTCTTTTAAGATAAGTTAATTTTCAATCTGAATTTTCTTAAAGCAATCTCCATTTTCAGTATGTATTTTCAATAAATACAATCCCGGTTTTTCATTAGAAATTAAAGTTTTTTCAACATCATATCCTTTTGAACTTTGAATCATTCTTCCATTTAAATCATACAAAAACAATTCAAATTTTTCGTTGCTTGAACTTACTGTAATTTTATCTTTAGCTGGATTAGGGTATACAACAAAATCAGTTTCAACTTGAAGTTTTTCAATTCCAGTTAAATTGCTGTTTTTAATTAAAGTAATATCATTAAGAATATAATTTTCAGGATCGAAAACTATCCTTTTAACACTATCACTTACAGCAATTTTATGATAATCATTTTGAATGGCTTTACCTTCTAATTTCACATCCATTGAATCACCGTTTGCATAATAGAATCTATATGATGGAGGGATACTGAATAAGTTTCCTGTTTCCTTTGCATTCTTTTGAAGACTTAATAAATGAACAAAACCGGGTGTATAGTTCCAGTTAATGATATAATATGGATATCCTGTTCCATAAATCCATTCATTAAAAAATGCATTTAAATTCAGTCCGGATATTTGCTCCATCACTTTTTGAAAATCTGAAGTTCTGGCAGTTCCTCCACCATAAATTTTCAGGTATTCTCTTAATCCCTTAAAGAATGAAGTATCTCCAACTACATACCTAAGCATATGCATAACTGCTCCCGCTTTGTTATAAGTTAAACTGCTGCTAAAAAGTCTTGGTACTGAAGCTGTATCAACAATAAAAATCGATTCACTTCCATTTTTCGCATTGTTGTGAACATCTATCATTTCGGCTTTTTCCTGACCAGGTTTTAAACCTTCTAGTGCAAGAAATTCTGTGTATGTTGCAAATCCTTCATTCAGCCATAAATCAGACCATGAGCCACATGTAACATGGTCGCCAAACCATTGATGCCCCAATTCATGTGCTACAATTGTATAAGGAAATATGCCTTGTGTTGTCATCGTCTGGTGTTCCATTCCGCCTGAAAATGGTGCCATTGAATGACCATATTTTTCTTTGTGAAAAGGATACAATCCAAATAAATCACTAAAGTATTCAAGCATACCAGTGGTTGCATCGATATTGGCTTTGTTATTGGTATAAGCTTTATCGTTATACAAATAATGTTGAATTAAAATGCTGTCTGAATATCCTTTTGGTTTTGCATAATCTATTATCTCTATGTATTCACCAACACTAACCGATATCAAATAATAATCAATTAGATATCGTGATTTCCAATCGTAGCGATTTTTGTTATTAGCCAATGAAACAATTTGTTCAAGTTTGCCATTACTTCCAACTCTGTTTACAGATGAGGTAGTAATATTCATATCAACGGAATCAATTTTATCATTTAGACTTTGTTTACAAGGCCACCATTCCATGGCTGCATAAGGCTGACTTAAACTCCATGTAATTCTTGCACCATAAGTTTGTGAACGTCCATTTGAAAATCCATTTCCTATAGCAGCACTTGCATCTGATGGAGGTAATCCATGGTAAAAAATTTCTACTTCTATCCATTCACCTTTATTGTAAGATTTATCAAGTTTACAATAAACACCATGTTTGTCTCTTGAAAAAGAAATAGATTTTCCATTTGTAAGTACTACTGAATCGAGTATTAAATTACTATGTAATTCAAATGCAAAAGTATCCAGTCCATTTTTTAGAGAACTTACACCTGTAATTACACTACCTTGAATATAGGTAGTATCTTTTTCTATATTTAGTTTGAATTTGTGATAATGTACATCATAAAATTCCATCAATCTTACTGTTTGGTAACTTGCAACAGCTTTTTTCTTTAATGAATAAGATTTAATTTTTGATGTAGCACAAATATGATCTTGTGCAAAAGCACCCAAAGCTATGTTGCTAAGAAGAATGAGGAACAGTTTTTTCATAATGTTTTTATACCGAGTAAAAAGTTTCGCCTTTTAAATATTTAGTTTTCAATAATGGACAAACCTTGTAGCGTTCGTCATGGGTATCTGCATACATAGCCTCTAAGGTTTCGTACACATGTTTGATACCAATTTTATCTGCCCATTCAAATGGTCCAAAAGGGTAGTTGGTTCCTAATTTCATACTAGTGTCAATATCCTTCATGTCGGCGGTACCTTCCTGTAAAGTATAACAAGCTTCATTAATAATCATAAATATGACTCTAGGAGTAACCATTCCGATTCTGTCTTGAACCAATTTATAATCCCAACCCAGATTTTTCATGAGTTCATCAAGCTCATTAGATTTATTTGAGTCAAGCAAACTTACTTCAACAAGAGAACGATTGATAAAACCAGTTAAGGTATTCATTCCTATCAGATTACATTCAATTTCTCTTTTGAAATCAAATTGTGCTTTTGCCAATTGTTGTTTAACTGCACCAACAATAACCGGCTTATTTTTTAGGTGAGCATAATATTTTAATCGGTCAGGATGGTCATCGAATTTTAGGTCAAAAATTAAATCATAATCATTAACATTGTCAGAAATTAAGTCCAAATCATCAATTTGGGTTAAATTATTAGCCTTATCTCCAAGTTTTTCTTGAAGTTCTTTCAATCTTGTGTTTGAACCTCTTGCCAAAATCTTCATATTCGTAGAATAATTAATCAAACAAAAATAACAACACAACTCATATGGAAAAGATAATTGTTACAAGTGAAGGAGCTCCTGCTCCAATCGGACCTTATAGCCATGCTGTTAAAGTTGGTCATACTTTGTATGTCAGCGGACAAGTAGCAAAGGATGCAGTAAGTGGAGAAATGATTCAATCTGATATAAAAGCAGAAACAAAAAAGGTAATGGAAAACCTAGCTTCTATATTGCAAGAAGCAGGAATGGATTTTTCTGATATAGTTAAAACTACCATTTATTGCACCGATTTGGGCAATTTTGCTTCTATCAATGAAGTTTACGGAACATATTTTGATAAGTATTTTCCTGCAAGAGAAACTGTTCAGGTTGTAAAATTGCCTCTTGGAGCTAATGTTGAAATTAGTGTAGTTGCAGTTGGTCTGAATTAATGAGTCGTAATTTTGCATTTTTTTTATCAGCATTATTTCATCCGGTTTTTGTAAACCTGTTGAACTTATTTATGCTGTTTACTTTTTTTCCTGCACTTAGCCATGGAGTGCCGGCAAAACTTCGATTGTATTACATGGGTTATGTTTTTATTACAACCAGTATTGTACCAATGGTTGTGGTTTTTAGTCTTAGAATTACAGGAAAAATTAAATCTTTAAGCATAGAAGATAAAGAAGAAAGAAGGCTTCCATATCTCATTACATTTTTAATGTATGTGTTTAATTATTACAATCTTACAAAATATGCTGTTCCTCCACTTTTACTTTCTTATTTGTTCTCAGGAGCAGTAATTATGTTAGCAATTGTTGTAATCAACTATTTCTATAAAATCTCTATTCATGCTGCAACTTTAGGTTCTGGTGCTGCAATTTTACTTTCAGCGGCCTATCATAATTCCTTTGATACCAGATTGTTTTTGGCCGGATTTTTGATTGTTAGCGGATTGGTTTGTAGTGCTCGAATGTTTATGAAATCGCATGATGAGGCACAAATTTATTTGGGTTATCTTTTGGGTACAATTTTTATGTTTATTCTTTTATAAAAAACAAAATGAGTTACGAAACAGTATTATTTGATGTAAATGAGGGTATTGCAAGTTTAACCCTTAATAGACCTGATGTTTTTAATGCATTTAATGAGCAGTTAAGTGCTGATGTTTTAGATGCTTTGAAAAAAACAGCTAAAGATAAAAGTATAAGAGTTCTGGTTATTTCTGGTTCAGGAAAAGCTTTTTGCAGTGGCCAAGATTTAAAATCGATTGCCGGTACAAAAAGAAGTCTTAGCGAGAGTATTCACAAACGCTACAATCCTATGATCAGGGCAATCAGAAATTTACCAATTCCGGTTATTTGCAAACTCAATGGTGTTGCAGCCGGTGCAGGTTGTTCTTTAGCTCTTGCTTGTGATATGATTATTGCTTCTGAAGCAGCAAGTTTAATAGAGGTTTTTGTAAATGTTGGATTGGTTTTAGATTCAGGTTCTTCTTACTTTTTACCTAGATTGGTTGGTTCTGCAAGAGCTTTCGAACTGTCAACTTTGGGATCAAAAGTTTCAGCTCAACAGGCTGCAGATTGGGGAATGATTAATAAAGTTGTAAAAGCCGAAGAATTAGATGCAGAGGTTAATAAACTGGCTTTACATTATTCAACTGCTCCAACAAAAGCTATTGGTTTGATGAAGAAGATGCTAAATAAATCATTTCATTCAGATTTAGACACTATGTTGGAGTATGAGGCTTATTGCCAAGAGATAGCTGGAAGGAGTGAAGATTATAATGAAGGAGTACAAGCTTTCGTTGAAAAGAGAAAACCTGCTTTCAAAGGAAATTAAAGATTTTGTAAATGCCTGATAAATAGACGCATTTGATTTTTGGTGGATTCAGTTTTCAAATTATCTTGTTTCTTAAAATTTTATTAAATAATTTGTAAGTCAACAAAAGGGAGAAATATGGCCATTATTATCCAAAATCTTATGCTCGCTATTTCTGGAAGTAATTCTAGTCATGAGGCAATTGAAGTAACTTCACGTTTATCACTTGGTGCAGGTTCTACTGTGAATGTTTTGCATTTCGGAAAAGAAGAAGCTGATTATCAAAGTATATTTTATGGACCAAAACTAAAAGTTCATTCTGTTTCTGATGATGTTTCTGTGAAAGGAATTAATAAAATTATTGGTGAGAATCCTCCGGATTTACTCATACTTCCAATCAAATCAGATTCTAATTCAAGTGGCTTGGTAACACCGGCAGAGGCAATAAAAATTATTGACCATTATGAACGTATGGTTCTTACGGTTCCTTGTAATGGAAAAAAATTCGACCTTTCAAATATTGTTGTTCCTATAGATACATCATTTGAAACCAGACAGAAAACTCCTTATGCACTTACAATGGCTAAGGCTTTTAATTCAATTATTCATATTGTAGGAGTTTCTAATGATACTGGTAAAGATGCTGAAGTAGCTGTTAAAAATTATACCAGACAAGTTAGCAATCATATTGAAGAAAAAGGATTTAGATGCACCCTCGATATGCAAATGGGAGGTAATCCAACAGAAAAAATTCTTGAATATGCTGCTCAGAATAATGCAGGTCTTATTATTATAATGACCGAGCAGGAAACAGGTTTTTCTAATTTCTTTAAAGGAAAGTACTCAGAACAAATGATTAAAAATTCTCCTGTTCCGGTATTATCTATACATCCTAAAGATTTGGTTGTTAGTGAAGCCCGACTTTAATTATAAGTTTTAGTGAATTTTATCGTTCATTTTCTGGCATTTCGAACTTTATTTAAATAATATTGACCGAGATAAATTAATCTGGTGTGAAAAATCAACCCAATTTTAGGTTGATTTTGAGTACATTTTCTTAATTTGCCAAACCTAAATTTTTGATTTTAAAAACCTTAATACCTCTTAGGTGTTGATACTCACATGATGAAAATTGAAGCCGGACCATATTTAAAGGATATTATCAATCCGAAAGACCTCAGAAAAGTAAAGGAAGATGACCTGGTAAAGGTCTGCGCTGATTTACGTCAATACATTATAGATACTGTTTCTGTTTATGGTGGTCACTTTGGTGCAAGCCTTGGTGTAGTTGAACTTAGCGTAGCTCTGCATTATGCTTTCAATACTCCCGATGACCAATTGGTTTGGGATGTAGGTCATCAGGCTTACGGACATAAAATTCTTACTGGAAGAAGAGATAGATTTCATACCAATAGAGTTTATAAAGGAATCAGTGGTTTTCCTAAAAGAGCTGAAAGTGAATATGATACTTTTGGTGTAGGACATTCCTCTACTTCTATCTCAGCTGCTTTAGGAATGGCTGTTGCTTCAAAACTTAAAGGTGATCATAACCGTCAACATATTGCGGTAATTGGTGATGGCGCTTTAACAGGTGGAATGGCCTTTGAAGGTTTAAACCATGCCGGAGTTGCCAATGCAAATCTGATTGTTGTTTTAAACGATAATTGTATGAGCATTGACCCCAATGTTGGTGCATTAAAAGATTATTTAACTGATATCACCACTTCTCCAACATACAATAAGTTTAAAGATGATGTTTGGAAAGCCTTGGATAGATTAAGCAAATTAGGTCAGGTTTCTCAAGATATTTTATCAAAAGTTCACGATACTTTAAAAGGTGGTTTATTAAGACATAGCAACTTATTTGAAGCTTTAGGTTTCAGGTATTTTGGCCCTGTTGATGGTCATGATGTTGACCACATGGTTAAAATTTTCAACGACTTAAAAAAGATTCCTGGTCCAAAATTGTTGCATTGCGTAACTGTTAAAGGAAAAGGTTTTGCTCCTGCTGAGAAAGACCAAACCAAATGGCATGCGCCAGGTCTTTTTGATAAAGTTTCTGGTGAAATCATTAAAACTCCAAATCCAATCCCTCAACCACCAAAATACCAGGATGTATTTGGTCACACGATGGTTGAATTGGCTGAAATGAATCCTAAAATTGTTGGTGTTACTCCTGCTATGCCTTCCGGTAGCAGCTTAAATATCATGATGAAAGCAATGCCAGATCGTTCATTTGATGTGGGTATTGCCGAACAACATGCTGTAACTTTTAGCGCAGGAATGGCAACTCAAGGACTTGTTCCTTTTTGTAATATCTATTCTACATTCATGCAAAGAGCATACGATCAGGTTGTGCATGATGTTGCTTTACAGAAACTACATGTAGTTTTTTGTATGGATAGAGCTGGTATTGCTGGTGCTGATGGACAAACACATCATGGAATGTTAGACGTTCCTTATATGAGATGTGTTCCTAATATGGTGGTTTCTGCTCCTATGAATGAAGAGGAATTAAGAAACCTAATGTACACAGCCAGTTTAGACAAAAATGCCTTACCATTTACCATTAGATATCCTAGAGGTAATGGTGTTATGCTAGATTGGAAACGTCCTTTCACTGAAATTGAAATTGGTAAAGGAAGAAAATTAAGAAGTGGCGAAGACTTTGCAATTGTTTCTTTTGGAACAGTTGGTAATATGGCTGTAACAGCTTTAGATGAATTGAAAAAAGATGGAATTCTAGGTGCTCATTACGATTTGCGTTTTGTGAAACCTTTGGATGAAGAGATGTTACATGAAGTTTTCAGAAAGTTCAAACATATTATTACCATTGAAGATGGAACAGTTGTTGGTGGTGCAGGTTCAGCAGTGATTGAGTTCATGGCAGACAATCACTACAATTCAGAAGTTATTAGAATGGGAATGCCTGATAGAATAGTAGAACATGGCGAACCATCAGAGTTATATGCAGAATGTGGTTATGATGCCGCTGCAATAGCTAAAAAAGCGAAATCAATGTTGGGTGTCAGACAGACAGCATAATAAAAAGAAAGGCGATTGTTTACAATCGCCTTTCTTTTTTAATAATCAGTAAAATGGCGTTTTAAAACACCTGAAAATTCTCTGTAAATAGCTGTTGAACAACCCAAAATAGTTCTTCCAAAAATCATATCATCCCCGCCTTTAAAGTCTTTAACAATACCTCCTGCTTCTTCAATGATGATGATTCCTCCTGCAACATCCCATGGACTCAATCCATATTCAAAAAAGCCATCAAATCTACCACAAGCAGTATAAGCTAAATCAATAGCAGCACTTCCCATTCTTCTCATTCCTTGAGTGGTTTTCATTAATTCACTTAGTGTATTTAAATACTGAGGCATTATCTTAAAATCGTAGTATGGAAAGCCTGTTGCCATTAATGATTTTCCGATTTCAGAATTTTCTTTAACCCTGATTGGTTTTCCATTTAAATAGGCTCCTCCATCTTTCCAGGCATAAAACATTTCTTTTTTATTTGGCTCATAAACCACGCCCAACATAGGTTTACCATTTTGAAGAAGTCCAATACTCACACTATACACAGGCAAATCATGAATAAAATTTGTGGTTCCATCTAAAGGGTCAATCACCCACATCCATTCTTTTTCACCACTGGCAATCGTTTTTTCTTCTGTAATAAATCCGGCTTCAGGGAAAATGCTGCTCAATGATTTAACCAACATTTCTTCGCTGGTTTTATCGACATAACTAACCAATTGATTGAAGCTTTTTGTTTCTACATTATCAATTGAAAAGTTTTCTCTTTCTTTTAAAATAAAAGTTCCGGCCTCTTCAGCTGCCTTGCATGTTTTTTCACAGATTGATTGTAGATTCATGGTATTTTGTTTCAGTAAAAATAATAACAATAGCTTATAAATGGATGGTAGTGAATATTAATTTTTAAATTCAATTATCCCTGATTCATTCAGTTTGATTTTGTATTTTCGAAGCAATGAATTTTCCTTCTCAATTAATTGAAGATGCTGTCAACGAGCTTTCACGTTTCCCCGGTGTAGGGAAAAAGTCGGCATTAAGAATGGTTTTACACCTTTTAAAACAAGGTGAAAAAGATGTAACTAAACTTGGGCAATCAATAATTGATTTAAGGACTAAAATAAAATACTGCAAAACTTGTCACAATGTAAGTGATTCAGAAACATGTAATATTTGCAGCAATCCTAAACGTGATAAACAATTAATCTGTGTTGTTGAAGATTTAAGAGACGTGATGGCCATTGAAAATACCAATCAGTTTAATGGTACTTATCATATTTTGGGCGGATTAATTAATCCAATTCAAGGAATTGGTCCTGATAAACTGCAAGCTGAATCTTTAATTGAAAGAGTAAAATCAGAAGAAACCAAAGAAATTATTATGGCACTTTCAGCTACAATGGAAGGAGATACTACTGTATTTTATTTATCCAGAAAATTGCAGTCGTTGTCGGTTAAAATTTCTACGATATCTAGAGGAATTGCGATTGGAGGGGAATTGGAATTTGCTGATGAAATTACTTTGGGACGTTCAATAGTAAGCAGAATTCCTTATCAAACTCAATAGTATAAAAAACGAAAGCCGCTTTCGGCGGCTTTCTTGGGTAAGTGTAAATGTAAGTGCTTATGAGAAAGCGATGTACCCCGGCACCGCAATATGGTTGGATTTGTTATTAAAGGATTAGCCCTCAAAGAGAGCTAACCCATTTAATAAACCTTCACCCCTGAAGTTTTTTTAGTTTGCGAAATACAAATTGATTTGTAATGTTTTTCCTTCAAATCCAGAATAGTTTTCTAAACTCATAGCTGTGATTTGCTCTTTAACATAAGTCTTCAAAAATTCGTTTTGGGTTTCAATTGATACTACTTCAATTGTTTTATCTTCTTTGATTTTGAATTCTACAGTTACTTTTTCATTAACTGTTTTGTCAACTAATTCTGCCGGAAAAGCAACTTTGCTGCGAATTTCTGTGCTAATAGCTTTTACTTTAGCTGATTCTGGAGAATTTTTAGCGTTTGCTTTTGAACATGTAGAGAAACTTAATCCACCTAAAAGCATGATGCCTAAAACTAATGATTGTAATGTTTTCATATATTTATTTTTTGTTGTTGTTATGCATTTGACGCAACAAAGGTGAAATTAGTTACACAACTGCTGAAATATTTTTAGATGAAGTTGAATTTTTTTAAGATGAAGTAAGTTTTTAATAAGATGAAAGGAGCTTTAAGAAAATGTTAAGGAAATCGCTCTAATAATCAGCGGTTTAAACTAGGTTTAAGTGGTAACGCATCTTTTAAACTATAATATCAGGCCTTATCTTGTTAAATAAACAATTCGAAATGCCTATTTTCGTTTGCTTATAACCCTATGCAGCTTTCCGTAGTAGTAGTAAATTATAATGTTCGGTACTTTCTTGAACAAGCGCTCTATTCAATTAGAAAGGCTTGTGAGGGAATTGAAGCGGAAATTTTTGTGGTCGATAACCATTCAGCTGATGGTTCTTGTGAAATGGTTCGTCATAGATTTCCGGAAGTTATTCTATTGGATAACAAAGAAAACTACGGTTTTTCAAAAGCGAATAATCAGGCTATACGTTTAGCTAAAGGAAAATATATCCTTTTAATTAATCCGGATACTGTTGTTGAAGAAGATTGCTTTAAAAAAGTAATTGATTTTATGGAAGCCACTCCTGATGCCGGTGCAGTTGGTGTAAAAATGATTGATGGTGCAGGAAAATTTCTACCTGAATCAAAACGTGGTTTACCAACTCCTGAAGTAGCTTTTTATAAAATATTTGGATTAGCCGCTCTTTTTCCAAAATCAAAACGATTTGGCAAATACCACCTGGGCTTTCTTGATAAAAACAAAACTCATGAAGTAGAAATTCTTGCCGGTGCTTTTATGATGATAAGTAAGGAAGCATTTGAAAAGGCCGGTTTATTAGATGAAGACTATTTTATGTATGGTGAAGACATTGATTTAAGTTTTCGCATTTCTAAAGCAGGTTTTAAGAATTATTACTTTTCAGATACAACCATCATCCATTATAAAGGTGAAAGTACCAAAAGAACCTCGGTTAATTATGTGTTTACCTTTTACAGAGCGATGATCATTTTTGCTCAGAAGCATTATTCACAAAAACACGCCAGAATTTTTAGTACGCTTATTCACTTTGCTATTTATATAAGAGCGATTGCTGCGATAGGAATTCGATTTTTTAAACAAGCTTTACTTCCTGGTTTAGATTTTATATTCTTTATACTCGCCTTCCTAATCATCAAAAATGTTTGGAGTGAATACAAATTTGAAACAAGAGAGGCCTATCCCGAAAATTCAGTTTGGGTAAATTCAGTAGTGTATTCTGTTTTATGGATGTCGGGTTTATTTATTGCCGGCTCCTATCATAAAAGAAAAACATTCTTAAGTGTTGTAAAAGGTATTGCTATTGGAACTTTGGCAATTGCAGTTTTTTATGCTTTTGTTGATGAAGCTTATAGATTTTCTAGAGCTTTGATTGTTCTAGGGACATTTGCTTCAATATTTATTGCTTATTTAAATCGTTTATTCATTTATTTCCTTTCAAATAAAAAATTGAGTTTTAGTTTAGGTTCAGAACTAAAGACAATCATTGTTGGAAATAAGGATGAAGTTTCACGTGTACAAGACCTGCTTGTTAAATCTAAAAGTAGAACCGAATACATCGGGTTTGTTGGGGTTAATGATTCTGAAACAGAGGATGATCATTATATTGGAAATGTAAATCAGTTGGCTGATATCGTTGAATTATTTGGGGTGGAAGAAATTATTTTCTGTAGTAAGGATTTATCAGCAGCACGCATTATAGAATGGATGGGTATTATTGGAAAACCGGATGTGATGTTTAAAATTGTTCCGGAAGAGAGTTTGTTTATTATTGGCTCGAATTCTAAAAATGCACCTGGAGATTTTTATACTATTGAATTTAATCTTTCCTTATCTAAACCATTTGAACAGCAAAAGAAACGACTTTTTGATATTGGCTTTGCGTTAATCTTACTTCCTTTTTTACCTGTTATTTTGTTATTCGTTAAAAATCGTACAGGCTTATTTTCAAATTGGTTCAGGGTTCTTAGTGGCGATTTAACCTGGGTTGGTTATGCTAAAACCGAAAACAATAAACTCCTTCCCGGTTTAAGAGAAGGAGTTTTAAGTCCGGTTGATAAAAACCACGGAAAGTTTATCAATGAAGTAACTGCTCAAAAACTAAATTTTCTTTATGCAAAAGATTATTCAGTTGAGAAAGACTTTATAATATTAGTTAAATCGCTTAGAAGTCTTGGAAACTAAGATTTATTGCTAAGAAATGATTTAGTCCACTCCTGGAATTTTTCCATTTTTTTGATGCTATCTTGTTGCCATTCAAGCACATTTTTAATTGCCAAATCTTGAGTTTCTTTGTATTGAGTTTTTAATTCATCAAGTTTCTCTCTTATTTCTTTTTTAGCTTCATCTAATTCCTCACCAGCTTCCATTTTACCTAAAGTAAACTGTAATCTGGCAATTTCTAATGAAGTTTTAAAAGTTTGAGATTGTTGTTCGAAAAGCTCTATTGATTGCTCATAAATTTTTGAGCCATTTTCTTTTCCATTTTTATACAAATCTTGAAGAGCAGCTTCAATTTTTTTGCTTTGTTCCTCAAAAACCTCTTTCCCTTCAGCTTTTCCTAAGGCTAATTGAACTTGTAAAGCTTCAATTTTTCCTTTTATTTCATGAGCTTTTTCTTCACCATTTTCAACTTGTTTTTCTAATTCCGTTTTCCATTTTTCAAGGTTATTTTTTAACAAGTCTTTATTTGATTCGAAGTTTTCGATAGCTTCATCCAATCCTTTATTTAAAGTACCTTCTACTTTTTCGAATTGTTTTCTCCAATGAGAAATCATATCGTGGTATTGATTATTCATTCTTCAAAGGTATTAAGTTTTTGAGCAAATTAGCTGTTTCCCAATAATTTAATAAATTGATTGATATGTTTGTTTAGTTCATTGGCTTCTTCAACCATACTCATATGAGCAGAATTTTTTAAATAAGCTATATATGGCTTTTTACATTTAATCGAGAAGGTGAATAAGTCGTTTTCTGGAATTAATGAATCGTATTTTCCTATTCCCCAAAAAAATGGGATATTCAGTTTTTCTAACAATTCGGTATTGTCTTCTCTATTCATCATAGCTTTTACAGCTTCAATAATTCCTTCTTTTGGACCTTTTTTACCTTCTTCAATGAATTGTGAAGCATACTTTACAGCATTTTCATTGGTAAATAAAGGTGGAATGAAATTCTTTAAATAAACCTCAGTATCATGTTTTTCTAAGAACGATATAACTTGTCGTCTTTTGTCTTTTCGTTCCTCGGAATCAGCTATTGGTGTTGAATGAATTAATCCTATTCCTTTTAAGTATTCCGGAAATAACTTGGCAAAGGCCAAACTTACATATCCACCCATACTATGACCAAACAAGTAAACTTTGGTTTTCCCTTTTTGCTGAAGTAATTCCTGTACAGCCTTAGCCATATCAACTAAACTGATATTAGAAACAGTTTCACTTTTTCCAAAGCCCGGTAAATCAATTGTTATTACTTCATAGTTGCTACAAAAAAATAATACCTGCTCGTTGAAGCAGGTATTATTTTCACAAAATCCATGAAGAAATACAATTGTTTCGGGTCCGTTACCTTTTGTATAACTAACCAAACTCATTGTACTAGTAGAATTTATATCTGTAATCTTTTACGTTTTTAACTTCTTTTAAAACTTCTAAGTAACTGTATTCAATTCTTGATTGAATAGCGCTTGAAATTTCTGTTTTGAAGCTGTTCAAATCTGTTTGTGCAGGAGCAGGAGTTGTTTTGGTTACTTGGAAAGCATAAACACCGCCATCACCTTTAACCGGGCCAACTAATTTACCCGCAGGAGTTCCCATAACTGTACCTACGAATGATGGATCAAATCCAACCATAGGTACGCTTGAATTTTCAAATGTTTGAGAAGGAACTGGATTTAAAGCCTGGTTTAAATTACGACTTAATGCATCTAAAGTTGTATTAGATTCCATTGCAGTTTTCATTTTCTCCATTAATTGTTCAGCCTTTTTGTCTTTTCTATAATCAGCTAAAACTCTTTCTCTTGACGATTCAAAGCTTGCTTTTCCTTTTTCTCTGATAGCATTAACTGTTGCAATTACATATTTATCATTTCCAATAGTAATTACTTCGCTAACTGCACCAACTTTTGCTGTAAATGCCCATTTAACAACTTCTCTAGCTTCATTGAAACCAGGTAAGAAATTGTCGTTTTCACGAACAAATTCAGCAACTCTTTTTTCCATTTTCTTTTCAGCAATGTTTGCTTCAAAAGATTTAGCATCAGTAGATGCTGCTGCAAAAGTACTTGCTTCATTATAAGCAACACCTGTTGTTTTATCACTTGCCGCAACTGTTCTTTCCAGAACTGCAGCTGTAACTAATTTTTTGCTCTTGTCTTCAGTGATTTTGATTACGTGGAATCCAAACTGTGTTTTTAAAACAAATTGGTCACCTTTTCTACCATTTTTAATTGCATCGTTGAAGTCTTTAACCATTGCACCTTCAGGGAACCAACCTAAATCTCCACCTTTATCTTTAGTACCATCAGTTCCAAATTCAGAAGCTAATGCCGCAAATGATTCTCCTTTTTTAACACGTGCTAAGATATCGTTGGCTTTTGTTCTTGCTTTGATTGTATCTTCCATAGTAGCGCCTTCAACTCTAATTAAGATATGGCTTGCTCTCATACTGAAAGCTGTATCTTCTTTTTCACCTACTACTTTGTATAGAGAATATTTTCCATTTTTAAAGATTGGGCCAAATACTGTTCCAGGAGCTGCAGAAAATAATTGTGCTTGTAATTCTTCAGGATAAGCTGAACGATTTCTAGCAGTTGGATCAAAACCTACTTCACTGTTTGAGTTTGTATAAGTAGTGTCGTTATCTGTTGATTTAAATTGCTCAACTTGATCATAAGCCCATTTTTGAGCAGCAGCACTATCTTCTGAAGATGGAGCAAAGTCCCAAACAACGAAATCTAATTTTCTGCTGTTTTCACGCTCCTTGTATTTATCCATGTTCTTTTTGAAGTATGATTTTAAATCAGATTCTTCAGCAGTAATGGTTGTATCTACAATTGACATATAAGGAATAGCAACGAAGTTAAACTCTGCAGTTGCTGTTCTTGCCTGAAATGCACTTTTTGCTTCTAAAGCAGTTGTATAAACACCTTTTTTTAATAAGTTGGTGAATTTACGTTGTTGTCCATCAGTAACTAAGTAATCTTCAAACTCTTTCCATTGAGCTTTCATATTTTCATCAGTTCCTTCCGACATTTGCTTTAAATAACGTTTTACATTATTTACATCAAATTGTCCGGTTGCAGGATCTGTAAATGATTGAAGAATTTGTGGATGTATGTTTTTTCCAATTAACATATCTTCTAATTCCTCATTACTGATTTCAATACCTAATTCTTTGTATTGTTTAACCATTAAGTAATCATTCATTACCTGAGTCCATGTTTGTTCACGAACCTGATTAATCGTATTTTCATCAAGATTTTCTTGCTGAGAACGTTTTTTGAAGTTTTCGGTATTGATTTCTAACCTTTCTTCAAATTGACGGATTCCAATAGTTTCACCATCAATTTCAGCCACATTGTTGCTGCTTGCTTGTCCACTGAATAAACTTGAATTGCTGTTAAGTGCATCAGAAATCACAAAGAGTAACAGGGCGCCACCGACAACACCAATTGCCAATCCAGACCTGTTTCTTATTTTAGTTAAAATTGCCATCTATATAGATTTTTAAAGAGTGGCAAAAATAACGGCCATTTTTTCAAAAAATCAAATGAATATTGCGTCTTTTTTAATTGTTTTCTGCTTTGGCCTATTTTTGACCAAGGAAAGCAAGGCGTATTTCGACAATAAATTTCTGATTATTAATAAGATTTGAACATGAGTGATTCCAATAAATTTGGCAAATTGTATCTGATTCCCAATGTGTTAAGCGATGATAATACCGATGATTTTATACCGGAAATGGTTAAAAGAATGGTTCATCATATTGATAGGTTTGTGGTTGAAAATGAAAAGGATGCAAGGGCATTAATCAAAAAATTAAAATTAGAAAAGCCCCAAAATGAGCTAAATTTTTGGAAATTAGACGAACATACGCCCGAATCTGAGATTGGAAACCTGCTAATTGCACTCGAAAATGGTCAGGATGCAGGTATAATTACCGATGCAGGTTTGCCTTGTATTGCCGATCCGGGTTCTTTACTCGTTGCATTAGCTCATAGAAGGAATATTGAGGTTGTTCCTTTACCCGGTTCTTCCAGTATTTTGCTTACTTTGATGGGTAGTGGTTTAAACGGACAAAGTTTTGCTTTTAATGGATATATTCCTGTCGATAAGGCGCAAAGAGCTAAAAGAATTCAGTTTTTGGAACAGTTGGCATTAAAAGGTCAGACCCAAATTTTTATGGAAGCCCCTTACCGAAACAATGCGCTTTTAGCAGATGTGCTGCAAAATTGTAAACCCAATCTGCGTTTGTGTATTGGATGTGATTTAACCTCAAATAAGAGCTTCATCAGAACCAAAACAATTGCAGATTGGAAAAAGGAATTGCCTGATTTACATAAGAAACCGGTTATTTTTATTATCGGAATCTAATATTTCTAGCAATAGTTTTATTGAGTTTGCCCAGTTTCAAGTAATAAATTATAAGCTCTTTGCTCTGGTAAATTCCATTCGAGCCAGGATTTTTCGCTAAATTCTTTTACAAAAGTAGATTTTCTGCTGCTAACCTGGCCGCCAAAATTTGATTCTATTGAATTGATTTTAACAGGGAATCGGCTGTATTGTAAACTATCTATTTGTTTTAATTTGGTGTTGTCACTATTTAACCAAGGCAAAGCTGCATCATTCAATTGAAGCATGAATTCATAGTGGAGATAAGCTTTATCAGAATGATTGAAATTGTATCGAGCAATAATTCCATCCCAATTAAAACATGCAGCTAAAATGGCAATAAAATAAACTGAAATTGAATTGGTTGAGATTAAGAATGAAACAGATTTTTTATTGAGAATTTTATAGATAATACTAAGTAAAGCAATTGCAGCAGCTAACAAAAAGAAGTAGATAAAAATTCGTTTATAAGCCAAAGCGTAAAATTGTACATAGTAGGTATTTCGAACTGCTACGGCAGCTACCATCAATAAATTTTGAGCTATCCAAAGTATAACCAATGCTTTAAAAAATCCATTGTTTTTCATAAACAATAAATTTCCATTGAGGTAATAAATCGTGATGGCAATTGAAATCAACAATGCGAAAATGAGCAGGTAAGTTCCTTCATGAACAAATCCTTTTAATAACTGACCTGTCCAGGTAAAGCCAAACCAAACATTTTTCACTTCTAAAAAATTTTGCCAAGCCAACATCAAGTTGATGATGATAAAAAATGAAATGGCTACTTGTTGTTGTCTTAATAATAATCGGTTTAGTTTTCTGAATTCCGGTTTTTTCTTCTTACGCAGAAGTTCCATTTCCAGTGATTGTTCTTTTGAAACTAATTTTTCCGAATAGGTTTTCACCAAGAAGAATGAAAAAAGAATTAAACCTAAGATATAGAGTAGGATACCATCAAAAGAAAACTCACCAAAAAAATCTTTAATGCTTTTCCAAACGGCTTTGAAACTTTCCCCAAAAAATTCATTTGCCGATGCGTAAATAGAAACCAATATGATTAAAGTAAAAGCAGGTAGGAAAAAGAATCTCACAAAATTTTTCCAGTTACTCTTGCTTTCTGTTCCACCACTTAGTCCTTGAACTAAACTTACTCTTGCATTACTTAAAGCATAGAAAAAGTAATTTGGAGCAAATTGAATATGTTTAATTTGGGTATAGTGAACAGTTCCAATAAACAGAGCAAATGATAACCAAAACATCAGGATTCCTAGTGTATTATGTCCAAGAACAACCGACTGTCCGCTAAGAATTAGACCAACAATTAAAATGACAAATCCTCTTGAAGTTGCACCGGTTCTTGTCCAGAGCCAAGCGCCAATAGTAACCAAACTAAGTAAAAAATAATTTAAACCAGGTGATTTGTGGTAAAGAAGAAAACAGAATAAGCCTGCCATCAACAAAATGAAGGCACGTGTAAATTGTTTTGATTGATTCATAGCCATTTGAAACGCAACCTATAAAGGATTATTTTATAATAATAATTGATTTTGGTTCGATTTACCCTAACTAACAATGAGTAGATTTGTTACATGATAAATATCAATTAGTTGCAATTTTAATAGAAACTATTATTTTTGTCTAACATTTGTTAGGCATATGGCAAGTTTAGTCGTTTCAAGAAAGGATCAAATCATTCAGGTAGCTGCTGATTTATTTAAGATAAGAGGATATGAGGCAACCTCAATGAGAGATATTGCTCAACAATTGGAGATTGAAGCTGCCAGTTTGTATCACCATATTAAATCGAAAGAAGAAATTCTAGAGAAAATTTGTTTCAGTATGGCTGATCAATTCCTAACCGGAATAGAAGAAGTAAATGATATTTATTTCAGTGCTGAAGAAAAACTAAGAATGGCGATAAAAAGTCATGTAAGAGTTTTAACCGGAAATTTGTCGAAAAGCACTGTTTTTCTTCATGAATGGAGAAGTTTAAACGGAGAAAAATTAATTGAATTCAAAGAGTTAAGAGATAAATACGAAAAAGGATTTAAAACCATCATTCAGGATGGAATTAATGAAGATATTTTTGATGATGTTGATTTGAAATTTGCAGTATTAAGTGTGTTGAGTTCTGTTAACTGGATTGCAGAATGGTACCGTGTTGATGGTGGAATGACAGCAGATGAAATTGCCAACAGAATCAGTGATTTTGTGATGGGAGGACTTAGAAAAAAGTTAGTTACAGACCCACATTTTAAAGGATAAAAATTAAACCAAAAACCTAATACCATGTACGGAAACGCTTACATCGACCCAAATGAGAAATTAAACGGAATTCTCGCAGGAGAGGATCCGGTAAAATTGGCTGAATTCGAAGCCAGAATTCAAAGAGGTGAAAAAATTGAACCTAAAGATTGGATGCCAAGAGAGTATCGCAAACAATTAATTAGAATGATTGAACAACATGGTCATTCTGAAATTATTGGTGCTTTACCTGAAGGAACCTGGATTACCAGAGCTCCGGGCTTCAAAAGAAAATTAGCTTTAATGGCTAAAGTTCAGGATGAAGTTGGTCATGCACAATTGCTTTACAGTGCTGCTGAAACTCTTGGAAAAAGTCGTGAAGAAATGATTAACGACCTCATCACAGGTAAATCAAAGTATTCTAATGTATTCAATTATCCTGCTTATACTTGGGCTGATGCATGTATCATTGCTTGGTTAATTGATGCGGGTGCAATCATCAATCAGGTTGCCAATGCAAAAGGTTCTTATGGTCCTTATTGCAGAGCTTTAGATAGGATATGTACTGAAGAATCTTTCCATTTAAAATATGGTCATGATAATATTGTAACACTTGCTACAGGAACTCCTGTTCAAAGACAAATGGTTCAAGAAGCTTTGAATCGTTGGTGGCCGCCAATCATGCATTTCTTTGGTCCTTCTGATAAAATTTCATCACATACAGAAATCCTGATGAGATGGAAAGTGAAGATGGCTAGTAATGATGATATGCGTCAACAATACTTGAATATGTATGTTCCTAAAATCTGGGATTTAGGTTTGACATTACCTGATCCAAATCTTCGTAAAAATGAAG
>JBMLOK010000094.1:0-12588 GCA_049243005.1 Bacteroidia bacterium
TAATCACCTCGCAAAAGGCGCAGTATCCAACTTCTCAAATACTTCTCTTTGGTATAAAATATCTGCTGCCATCGCAATCATTCCTGCATTATCAGTACAATATTCAAATGCCGGAATAAAAGAGTGCATTTTCTTTTTTATCGCAAATTCTTCAATCCTCATTCTTAAATAGGAATTCGCTGAAACACCTCCTGCCAGAGAAATTTGTGTTATACCAGTTTCTTTGCAAGCTTTTTCCAGCTTTCTCATCAATTGTTCAACTATTGCATGCTGAATTGATGCACAAATATCATTTAGATTTTCTTCAATAAAATTGGAGTTCTTTTTTAATTCATCTCTGATAAAGTATAAAAAAGATGTTTTCAATCCACTAAAACTATAGTCTAAGTCAGGCATTTGAGCAATCGGAAAACTGAATTTTTTAGGATTACCTTCTTTCCCATATTTATCAATTAATGGTCCTCCTGGGTAAGGAAGATCTAATATTTTAGCTGCTTTATCAAATGCTTCTCCTGCTGCATCATCAATGGTTTTTCCAATGATTTCTGCCTCAAAATAATCTTTCATTATCACCAGTTGTGTATGACCACCGCTAACTGTCAAACATAAGAACGGGAATTTTGGCTTGGGTTCATCAATAAAATGGGCTAAAACATGGGCCTGCATATGATGGACCCCAATTAATGGAATCCCTAAACTTTGAGCCAGTGATTTTGCAAATGATGCACCAACCATTAATGAACCGATAAGCCCCGGACCTTTTGTAAAAGCAATCGCATTAAGTTGATTTTTAGTTATTTGGGCCTCTTTTAAGGCCTGGTTTACCAATGGAACAATGTGTTGCTGGTGTGCACGACTAGCCAATTCAGGAACAACTCCACCATATTGTTCATGAATTTTTTGAGAGGCCACAAGATTACATTTCATCTCTCCGTTAACCATTATTGCAACTGCTGTATCGTCGCATGATGATTCAATGGCAAGAATTATCCTATCTTTGCCCGATATACCTTTTGCTTGAGCTTCCAAGATTTTTTTACTAAGTTGGGCAAAACTACAATTAAGTGTTTAAAAAGTTAATTAAAATAAGCTATTCTATTTTGGCAGTCTTTGTTGGACTGCTACTATTGGCTTATGTTCTTTTTAGTAGTTTCGCTTTTCAAAATTATATTACTACGAGAATTAGTAATTATGTTAATGATAAATACCATACCCGAATTTCAATCGGAGAAATAAGTTATGATGGCTGGTCTTATTTTTCACTAAGAAAAGTAATGATGGGTGATACCAAATCTGATACTTTATTTTATGCAGGTAGATTACAGTTTAATTTAGCAGGTATTCAAATCGATTCATTAAAGTTTAAACTGAACCATGTTGTGCTTGATGAAGGTTTATGTAAAATGACAACATATAAAGACTCGACGTTTAGTTTTGATGCGATAAATGCCTTCATGGATCCCAATGATACCATTCCTCCTGATCCTAATGCCCCACCTTTTGTACTAGAATTAAAGAATCTGGAGTGTATGGATACGCGCTTCATTATGATTGATTCTACCGAAGAGTTTTATACTGAAGGTTATGATCCTTTTAATATGTTGGTTACCGACATCAATTTTAGGTCGAGGAACTTTCAGATTATAGAAGATTCACTTCATTTTGATTTACATAATTTCACCTGTAAAGAAAAATCAGGCTTTGAAATTAAACGTTTGGAAGCTATCGCAATGGTTTCTGCTACTACCATCCGACTTGATAAAATGGAAATGGTAACCAAACATTCTGTTTTGAGAGATTATTTTAGTTTGGATTATAAAAGTTGGAAAGATTATGATGATTTTGAAAACAAAGTGAAGTTTAATCTCAAGTTAAAGGATTGTGATGTCGATTTTAAAGACATTGTTTATTTCGCCCCGTTTTTAAAGGAATATGATTATAAAGCGAAGGTTTCCGGTTTAGCTAAAGGTCCATTAGCAAGTCTTCATATCACAAATATAAAAGCCTCTCATGGCAAGGATACTTATTTTGAAGGAAACGCCAGACTGAATGGATTACCTGATATTGACCATACTTTTATGGATATTGAAGCAGAATATGCTTCAAGTAATTCAGGTGAAATTCAAACCATTTCCGGTATAGAAATGCCAGAGATTTTAAATGATTTAGGTAAGATAGTTTATAAAGGAAGATACACTGGTTTTTATACAGATTTTGTGAGTTTTGGTGATGTTGAAACTCGTTTTGGTAACATCAAAACCGACTTAAATATGAAGCTTCCCGAAAATGTTATGGATGCTTCTTATTCAGGTTCCATGCAACTATCTCATTTTGATATTGGCTCTTTTTTGAAGAATAATTCTTTGGGTTTAGTTAGTCTTTCCGGAAGTGTTCAGGGAAAAGGATTTGATTTGGAACATTTGAATTCTCAGTTTGATATTACAGCATCTGAATTCGATTTTAACAAATATAAATACTCCGAAATTGATATTAGTGCAACAGCAAGGAACAAAAAGTTTGAGACAGTATTTGATATAAATGACAGTAATTTAATTTTTTCAGGTGAAGCCATCGTTGATATGGCAAAACCATTTAAGTATATCAAGGTAAATTCAGTTTTAGAAGATGCAAATCCTGATGCGCTTCATTTTATAAGTGGTGTTGATCATTTAGGTTTTGATATCAATAGCGATTTTTACTTCAAAGACCTTGATGAAAATTATGGTACAATTGATATAAATAATACGCATTATGAAAAAAATGCCTACAGTTATAGAATCAGTAATCTCACTTTAACAGCTCAAAACGGCAATGAAAAAATGCTTAGCCTTAAAGGTGATTATGTAGATGCATTTATAAAAGGTCAGTATAATTTTGATTATTTATATGAGCAGGTTTTTAATATGGTTGCCGCAGTAATCCCAAATTACATTGCAAAGAAAAATCTGAAACAATACCCTGAACAGGATTTTACTTTTAAACTTGAATTATACTCAACTCAAAATATTTCTCCATTGTTTTTTCCTGGATACAATGCAACTCAGGTTGATTTAAAAGGACAAGTTCGTTCTGCAAATAATACATTTTTAGTTCAAGGTGGAATTGGAAATTTAAATGCAGATGGATTAATCTTCAACTCAAATACGCTGAAGTTTTTAGTGAATGAAAAAAAGGAATTGAACTTACTTTATGGAGTTAAAAGTATAGGTAAAAAAGATACTTTATTTATTGGTGATGTTGGATTAAAATTCGATGGCTTTAATAATGTAGGAGAAGCAATTTGGTTTATCAGAGATTCAAATAGTATTGTAAATGCAGAATTTGAACATGCTATAAAATTCAATAAAGGCGATGAAATTATTGCTGATATTCATTCAGGTATCGTAGGTAAAGGAGCTCAATGGTGGAATTTAAATGAAGGTGAATTGCTCATGCTCAAAGACAATATTCTTTATTTCCAGGAACTGATTTTACAAAGAAATAAACAACAGGTTAAAGTTGATGGTTTATATGCTTTAACCGGAAATAAAAAGAACATTAGTTTAAGTTTGACAGATTTTGATTTAGCCGGAATTCAACAATTTATCCCTGATTTAGGAGTGAAGCCTGGAGGTTTAACAGATGGATTTTTAATTTATAAAAATATTGGCCGACATGAAGTGATTATTGGTGATATGGTAGCCAAAAATCTTAGTCTTGATAATGATACCCTGGGTTCGTTTAAAATTAATACAGGTTACAATGAAGAGGAAGAAAAAGTGCTTATTACTGTTCAATCTTCTGATGGAAAAATTAAAAACCTAAAGGGTGTTGGTTATTATGATATCATGAAAGATGCGATTGATTTTGAAATTAGCTTTTTAGAATCTGAGTTAAATTCATTTCAAGCTTTTGTGAAGGATTATGTGAAAATTTTAGATGGAAAGGGTGCATTAAACGGACATCTGTATGGTAAAATATCAAATCCAAAATTTGAAGGTTCTCTAGTTTTAAATCAGGCTGCTTTTAGAATTGAATACCTTAAAACGGTTTATCATTTTAATCAGGCTAATTTAAACTTCAATCAACAATCTATTGATATTGTACCATTTGATATTTTAGATGTTAACAATAAAAGAGCTTTGGTTTCAGGTAGTATTAAACACAATGGCTTTAATCAGTTTAAGTACAATTTACATTTAGATGATATCAAATCATTTCAGTTTTTAAACACCACTTCAAAAGACAATGATTTGTTTTATGGTCAGGCTTATGCATCAGGTTCTGCAACCATTACAGGTAATACAAACAATGTAATGATGACAGTAAAAGCCAAATCAGAAAAGAATACTCAAATCATCATCAATCCTTTTGGTGGTGAATCTGAAAGTGGTGATGGTATCATTAATTTTATCGACCATGATACTACTTTTTCAATCAGTGGAAAAAACAAATCAATTCCTTTTGGTTTCGGAATTACATTAGATATTGAAGGAACTCCGGATGCTGAAGTACAAATGTTGTTTTCTGCACAAAGTGATGATAAAATTAGAGCAAAGGGTAGGGGAAAGGTGAAGCTGACATATACTCCTGAAGGAAATTTCTTTATGAATGGCAAGTATGAATTAAGTGATGGTGAATATAGATTTAGCGCAATGAATGTGGTGGCTAAAAAATTCTTACTAAAGCCTGGAAGTACTGTTGAATGGAATGGTGACCCTCTAGGTGGTAAATTAGATATCGTTGGTATTTATAAACTAAGAACAACTGTAAGTGAGATTGTAAACAATAGTGCCAGTGCCGATCCAAATGTTAGAATTCCTGTTGAATGTATCATTAATATCAAGGGAACTGTTGTCAGTCCACAAATTGGCTTCGATTTAAATTTCCCTGATTTACAAAGTAATTTAAATGGCTCTGCTGCTTCTGAATTAAGTGCTGTTCTGAATAATTTCAGAAGAGAACCCGATTTAATGAATCAGCAAATTGTGTTTTTGTTGATTTCAGGAAAATTCATTCCACTTACAAATAGCAATAACAATGTGGCAGGCTCTTTTGGCTCACAAACTGTTTCTGATTTATTGTCGAAACAAGCTGCGGGTTTATTAAACAAATTAGACCCAAGCCTCGATTTAACAGTAGATATGTTGAATGCAACCGACCCAACAAAAGGTCGTCAATTTCTTATTCTGGCATCAAGAAGGTTTTTAGATAACCGATTAGAAGTTCAGGGTTCTTTTTCTACAGATAATTCTCAAAACAATTTTTCAGCATCCTATAATATCAGAAAAAATGGCAATCTTAAAGCGAAGGTTTTTAACAAAAATGGATTTGACCCTATTTATAGCAGAAATATTGCTACATCTGGTTTAGGATTATATTACCGCAAAGAATTCGATCATATTTACGAACTATTTAGGAAGCAAAATACCTTTAACTATTAGGAATTGAGAGTTTGCCCTCTTCATATTTTCCTATATATTAGCACAAATTATTGATTATGATACCTTCAATCGACTTAGCTGATTTTTTAAGTAATGACGCTCAACGAAAACAGAATTTTGTAAATGCATTAGGAAAAGCTTACGAAGAAATTGGCTTTGTTGCTGTTCGTGGTCATTTATTAAAAGATGAAACTTCATCTAAATTATATAAAGCTTGTCAGGATTTTTTTTCATTATCTGATGAGCAAAAACGTAAGTATGAAATTGCTGGATTAGCCGGTCAACGCGGTTATACAAGTTTTGGAAAAGAACATGCTAAAGGAAGAAATGAAGGTGATTTAAAAGAATTCTGGCATTTCGGACAAATTGTTGAAGGCGATGATCCAATAAAAAGTGAATACCCGGAAAATATTTATGTAGATGAAATTCCTGATTTTGGTAAATATGGAATTGAAGCTTACAAAGCTTTAGAAGAAACAGGCAAACACATGCTTCGTGCAATTGCGATTTACCTAGGATTAAATGAGTTTTATTTTGATGATAAAATCCATCATGGAAACAGTATTCTTCGACCTATTCATTATCCGCCAATTACTGATGAACCAAAATCTGCAGTTAGAGCCGCAGAGCATGAAGATATTAATTTAATTACTTTATTGATGGGTGCCAGTGCGGAAGGTTTGCAGGTTTTAAATAAACAAAACGAATGGGTTGATATTACCGCATTACCTGAGCAATTGGTAGTAAATGTTGGTGATATGCTTCAAAGACTTACAAATAACGTTCTTAAAAGTACAACACATCGTGTAATCAATCCGCCTAAAGAAAAATGGAGTTCTCCGCGTTTTTCAATTCCTTTCTTTTTGCATCCTAGAAGTGAAATGCGTTTAGATTGTTTACCGGAATGTATTTCAGAAAACAATCCTATTCAATATGAACCTATTTCTGGTGGTGAATACCTGATTGAAAGATTACGCGAAATTGGTTTGAAAAAGTAATGTGGAATCAAACAAAAGAATTAGGCAAGAATCCATTATTCCTGATTCATGCATTTTTCTTTTTGCTTTTCTTTTCAGTTCCGGCTCTTAATCATTTTTACTTAAGATTACCTGCGCTCGATTTTGGTATTGCAAACCAGGCAATGTTTTCTTATGCCGGTTTTAATGATTACCCAAGCACCCTTATTTTACAAAGAGAACAAATGCCTTATTTGTCTCTTCATTTTAGTTTGTGGGTCCCCATTATATCACCTTTTTCTTATGTATTTGGCTCTTATACTTTGTTGTTGTTTCAAAGTTTGGCTTTGGTTTTTGCTGGAATTTATCTAGTTAAAATTGCTAAACATCTTCAAATAAATAACTCAATTCTTCCGGTTTTATTAATTCAGTTTTATAGCATTTGGGCGATTTATGCTGCTATTTCCGATGGTTTTCACGACAATACATTAGCTGCTTGTTTTGTTCCTGCACTATTTCTTGGCTTCTTAAAAGCTGATAAAAGATTAATCATTATCGCATTTGTTGGGATATTAATCAGCAAGGAAAATATGGCCATTTGGATGCCGGCTTTGCTCGTTTCTTTTTTACTTTCATCAAACCAAATACAAAAACTTTGGAAGTTTATTGGACTGTTACTCCTTATTGATTTCGTTTACTTTTTACTTGTTACTCAGTTAATCATGCCGGCATTAAATCCAACAGGAAAATTCGAGCAGATTGATCGTTTTTCTCACTTGGGTAAATCATTTAAAGAAATTATTTTCTACATTATACAACATCCGCTTGAACTGTTTAAGATGATGTTTTTTAGTCATATTCAACCTGATGAAATGGAAAATATCAAACATGAATTTTGGTTTGTTCTATTGGCATCCGGATTTGCTGCGGTATTGTTTAAGCCAGCTTTACTAATCGCATTTTTACCTCTCTTGTTTCAGAAATTATGGAATAAGGAAGTGGTTTTTTGGGGGATAAATTACCATTATGGTATTGAAATGGCGCCATTGTTAAGCATAGCAATTATTATTATGATTGCTAAATTTCAATCAACAAAAATCAAATGGATTTTAGCTTCTCTGTTTTTGTTTTTTACTGGATATACTACTTATTCAAAAATGCAAATAAGAAAGAGTGTTTGGTATGATGATAAAAAGGAAAACATATTTTCTCCAAAGCATTATTCTTCTTCAATAAATTTTAATCAAATTAAAGCAAGCCTACACTACATTATAGCTGATGATTTGGTTTCAACAAATTCAGGATTGGTGCCGCATTTAGCTAATAGAAAGTCGGTTTTTCTTTTTCCAAGAATTGAAAAGAATTGTAAAGTTTTGTTACTTAAAGATTGTTTAGATGTTTATCCTTTATCACAAGAAGACTATAAAAAAGAAATAGCCGCATTAAACAATGCAGCTATTTCAAAAAGTTTATACAATGGATTTAAAATTGAAAAAATAACTGAAGATGAATTCAGTTATTTATTTAAAATCTTAGATTAAAGTTCTTCTAAATGGAAACGTACTAGATCTTCTAAAGGAGATTTAATTACTCTTCCAATATGCATATCATAACTTAAAGCAACTTCTTCAAGTACATCTTTAAATACAAAACCTACTGAACCTACGCAGTTAAATTTATAATCTTTGTAATCAGGGTATTTGCTAACAAGGTTTTTAAAGAAATCTCTGAAAGAATCTCTTACTTTATTTCTGATATATGGATGCGTTACGTATTCATCAGCGAATTTGCAGAAGCTGGCTAAATACCTGTTAGGAAACTGAGTTGAGTACAAAGTATGGAAAATTTGCTCATTATCAGCAATTTGAAAACGCTCTTTGAAACGAGCTTCCAATTGAGGTTCTAATCTCCCTCTCATGAAATCTCTTACAATTTTTTTGCCAATATGACTTCCACTTCCTTCATCACCTAAAAGGTAACCCAAAGAATCGATATTGATAGAAACATCATTACCATCGTATAAACAAGTATTACAACCTGTTCCTAGAATTGCAGCAAAACCTTTTTCTTTTCCTAACAAAGCTCTTGCTGTAGCTAATAAATCGTGTCCAACAAAAATTGTTTTTGCTTTTGGGAAACATCTCACCAAAGCTTTTCTAACTGTTTCTTTTTTTTCTGGGGTGCTGCATCCTGCTCCATAAAAATAGATTTCACTCACTACATCCGGATCAAAATCCTTAATTAAATTCTCCGAAAGAGAATAATAAATTGCTTCAGTATCTATGAAGTAGGGATTATACCCAATGGTATGAAAAATCTTTTGTTCATGGTTGTTTTTGTCTGTTAAACACCAATCGGTTTTTGTTGAACCGCTATCCGCAATAAGGTACATATTTTTGAATGTTTTCTATACTTCGATTTTACCAAAAATGAACAACAAATCAAACCTTTCATTTATCATAAACCTAATTAGCTTGAAATTAATCAGTTTAAATTCAGATGTAAACAGATTTTTTGCAATTATTTCGTCAAGAAACCACAATAATTTTAATTGCCACATGCTCAAATAGTTTTAAAATGTGTTCAAAACTATTGGCATAGTTTATGTATTCTTGATTCGGAAACAAACTACCTATAATGAATTTTTCAGGAGCTATTAAAAGTAAACTGCCCGGTGTTGGAACCACCATTTTTTCAATAATGACTGCCCATGCAAATGAGCAGAAGGCCATTAATTTGGCTCAAGGATTTCCGGATTTTAACTGTAATCCCGAATTGATAAAATTGGTGAATGCTGCAATGAAAAAGGGTTTGAATCAATATGCACCTATGCCAGGTGTTCTTACTTTGCGTGAAAAAATTGCTGCCAAAACAGAAAATTTATATGGTGCAGTTTATAATCCGGAAACAGAAGTAACAATAACTCCGGGTGGTACACATGCCCTTTATGCGGCAATAAGCGCTATTGTAGGAGAGGGAGATGAGGTAATTGTACTTGAACCTTGTTATGATTCTTATATTCCTGCTATTGAATTAAATGGTGGTAGACCAATTTTTTATGAATTAAAGTATCCGGATTTTAAAGTTGATTGGAATGAAGTTAAAAAACTCATCAATTTTAAAACAAGGATGGTTATTATAAATACGCCACATAATCCTACCGGTGCGGTTTTGGAAGCTGATGATATGCTTCAGTTGCAAAAAATTCTCGATAATACTGATGTGGTGGTTTTAAGTGATGAAGTTTATGAACACATCATTTTTGATAATGTTCAACATCAAAGTGTGGCTCGTTTTCCTAAACTGGCTGAACGTAGCATTATCGTTTCATCTTTTGGTAAAACCTACCATACTACTGGTTGGAAAATGGGTTATGTTTTAGCACCGGCTGATATCACAAAAGAATTTAGAAAGGTTCATCAATTCATTGCTTTTAGTGCCAATACACCGATTCAACATGCTTTGGCTGAATTTATCGACCAAAAGCAACATTATATGGAGTTGTCGGCTTTTTATCAGGAAAAAAGAGATTACTTCCAAAAATTGGTAGCAGGTTCTAATTTTAAGGTATTGCCTTGTAAAGGTTCATATTTTCAGATGTTAAACTATGCAAAAATTACTCAGGAAAGAGATGTTGATTTTGCTATTCGTTTGACCAAAGAATTTAAAGTTGCATCAATTCCTACTTCTGTTTTTTATAAAATGAAAACAGATAACAATGTACTAAGATTCTGCTTTGCAAAAAGTAATGAAACTCTTGAAAAAGCTGCTGAGAAATTAATGAAGGTTTAATATGTCGGATTTAAAAGTTTGTTTGCTTCAACAAAACTTGGTTTGGGAAAATATTTCTGCAAATCTTTTATTTTTTGATGATTTAATTAGAAGCATAGATACTTATCCCGATATAATTGTCCTTCCTGAAATGTTTACTACCGGATTTTCAATGAATCCTGAAACATTTGCTTTGGGAATGGAACAGGAAGCCATTCTGAAAATGAAGGAATGGGCTTTGTTAAAAAATGCTGCTGTTTGTGGCAGCATGATGCTCAATGAAGACACAAAGTTTTACAACAGATTTATTTGGGTTGAACCCAATGGAAATACCTTGTTTTACGATAAAAAGCATCTATTTAGAATGGGTGAGGAAAACAAACATTATTCTCCGGGTTCGAATCATTTATTGATAGATTTTAGAAACTGGAAAATCGCTCCTTTTATTTGTTATGATTTACGTTTTCCTGTTTGGATCAGAAGAACTCCGGATTTTAATTATGATTGTTTACTGTTTGTAGCCAATTGGCCGACCAAAAGAACAGCTCACTGGAAATTACTTTCTCAAGCCAGAGCTGTTGAAAACCAATCATATTTAGTTGCTGTAAATAGAGTTGGTATTGATGGTTATGGCGTTCCTTATGCCGGAGATTCTCAGGTAATTAGTCCTTTAGGTGAAGTTTTGTTTCACCTTGAAAATGAATCTTGTGTAAAAACAATTGAGTTGAAAATGGATGTTTTAGTGCAATACAGAAATGATTTTCCGGCATTTGATGATGCCGATAATTTTCAACTTTTATAGGTATTGCAACCTTTTTGCCAATTTAAACATCTTAGTTTTTGCTATGTTTGATACGAAAAAGATATTTGTGATATGAAGAAAATTATTGTCCTCTTAATTTTAAGTTTTGTAAGTTCATTCGCTTTTTCTCAGAAGAAAAAAGTTGTAGAGAAAAAACAAGAGACCCCGGTTTATCCTGAAATAATTTTCACACACATGAAACATGATTTTGGGAATATCAATGAAAGAGCCGGAAAGGTTTATCACTATTTTGAATTTACCAATACAGGAAAAGTTCCATTGAAGGTTGAAAATGTAATTACAGGTTGTGGTTGCACATCTACCGAATGGCCTATGAATGAAATTCCTCCGGGTGGAAAAGGAACTATCAAAGCTTCATTTGAACCTTTAGGAAGACAAGGTCCGTTTGACAAGGATCTTGTTCTTGAAACCAATGCGATGCCTCGTGCAAGGGTGCTTAGAATTACAGGTTATGTTATTCCAAACAAAAATGATGTTGGTGAAATTTATAAATATCAATACGGAAATATTGCTGTTAATACCAATACATTAACCTTTAATAAAGTATTGGATTCTCAATACGATTCAAGTTATATCAGCTTGTTTAATATCGGAACTAAGACATTTCAGATTTATAAAATTGATGCACCTAATAATATCATCATTAAGAAAAATGTTTCTAGCATGGTTCCTTATAGTGATATGACTTTATATGTAAGCTTTTATCCTAAAACTCCGGTTGAATATGGTCCGGTTCGTCAGGAAATCAAGTTGTTAACCAACGATGATACACTAAAAGTAAAGAAATTTTATATCAATGCTGAAGTAGTTCAGGACTTTTCAAAACTGACAAAAAAGCAAATAAAACGTGCTCCTAAAATTGTTTTAGAAACAACTGATTTAAATTTTGGAGATGTCAATTTTCAACAAAGTCCTGAAAAGGAAATTACCATTGAAAACAAAGGTAAGAGCGATTTAATCATCAGAAGAATTGTTAGAAGTTGCAATTGTATTACTCCAACAATTGATAAAATGACCATCAGAAAAGGTGGAAAAGCGAAACTAAAATTGAAATGGGATTTAACAAATATGGCTGGTCAGGATGAAAAAACATTTAGAATTATTTCAAACGACCCCAATAACAGTGATTTAGAATTAAAAGTAAGAATTAATGTAGTGCCATAGGCACAGTTTTTGTTATTTAATTTGAAATAAAAGAGAGCTTGATCGTTGAAAAATTGTCAGGCTCTTTTCATGAAAAATTTAAACTCTGATTTATGAAAAAAATACTAATTGTAATGCTTGGTTTTGCAGGAGGGATTCTGGGAGCCGCAGTTTTTAATCAGTTTCAAACTACAGTTGTTCTTACTCAATCTGTAAAGGAAGATTCAGATGCCAATCAGGTGAATTCTTCTGTGGCTTACAAAGGACAAGTGACCGCCAATTTAGATTTTGTGAAGGCTTCAAAACAGGCTACACCTTGTGTGGTTTTTATTAAAACACTTACCAATCAGCAACGTGGTTATATCGACCCTAATTTCGATTTCTGGAGTAATTTCGATTTTTTTGGCAGACGTGGTCCAGTTGCTAGTTCAGGTTCCGGTGTCATTTTAACAGCCGACGGTTATATTGTCAC
>JBMLOK010000095.1:0-9263 GCA_049243005.1 Bacteroidia bacterium
GTTATAAGGGTAATTACCTTTTTCATTTTTTAATTTTATTGATTTTTTTAACCTGAACCTTTCCTTTTTCATCTGTCATTCTTATGATATAAATACCTTCATTCAATTCTTCTAATTGTAAACTTATCAAGTTTTCAAATTTTGAAGCTTCGGTTTTTAGTTTTAGTTCTCCTTTGATGTCAAAAATTTCAATAAATTTGATTTTTGATTGTGTATTTTCAATATGTATTTGATTATCAAACGGATTTGGATAAATGATATATTGTTCTTTGTTTGTTTCATCAATTCCATTCACTAATTTTTTCTCACTGATTAATTTCCAAGAACTTGAATCAAGTGCTCCTGGACTCAGTTCTAATTGCATTCCTTTAGTCAATGGATAAACTTTATTTTCAAGTTTATTAAATAGTGATAGCTTATTTAAATTATTTTCTTCCAGTACTTTAAGTTTGAGTTTTGAACTCGCTCCAAGTATTAAATCAATAGTGTCGATTTGATTATTACTGCCCGGTCTTAAATCGCTGCATAACCAGATATTGTCTTTCGATTTTGAGGCGATGAATACATTTCCTGCAAATAACTTGATGATGTCTTCTAATGCATTATACTCTTTTTGAGCATTTTCATTGTTTCCAATCAGTAATAAATCGGAACCAAAATTATCTCTCACTTCAATAATTGATTGTTGGGTTTGTGTTTTGAAATATACAGGTGAACTTAAATTTGTTTTATGTGATTCTTTAAAATTGCCAGAAGGCGTGTTATTAAACTGAATTAAAAATCCACCAAAAGGTGCAACATACTGACTTCCTGTTCCGGAATTTGATGAGGCATTCCAGGCTACATAGTTTCCGCTTTTTGCATCTCTTTGATAAATACTTGGGTTTACATTGCTAAAATCAGATTGATCATAAATTTTATTCCAATCAATATTACATGGATAAGGATTTCCCAATAAATTCCATCCATCTGCAGTTGCATCGCCACTATTAGTATAATTGGCAATACTGGCAATTGAAATATTTCCTGAATTTGGAATTCCTGTAAAATCAATATTTACATTACCATGAGAAGGTAAGTTTTGATACAATACATTTGAATTGCTTCTATCTCCTCTAATTAATACTCTAAATCCTTTTCCGGAATTCATTTGGGTATTTAATTGATTTATTGGTTCCCAGCCATAATTGGCATTTGGAAGAGAAACCGTTTCATCGTAATAAAATGCGGATGAGTTATTGGTTTGAGTTGAGTCGAATCCAAATGCTTTTCCTCCCTGGCCTGTAATATGGAAATCATCGATTAAGTCTGTAAAATTACCATTTGTTATGGGGCTGCTCAAAAAGCGATATCGTTTCCAACCCGCCGGAATCGTTTGATTAAATGTTAAATTACCATTAATTGTTCCGGAACTTTCTCCCAACATTGCAGTTCCTGAAGTATCCGATAAAAATGCGAACAAGCCAGAATTGGTTTTAATTAATCCATTGTTTATTATCTGACTTCCAGCTTTAATATAACAGGATGAGGTGCTGGAAATTAACTCTAAACTACAAGATTCATTTATGTTTAAAGATCCTGAAACAAATAATTTCTTACCTGTTTGAACATAAATTTTAAAATTACTTGTATTAAAAGTTCCATTACTAATGAAAAGTGAATCAATGTCATTTTCAAAATAAAAATTTACAGCATTTGAACTACCGGTGCATCTTAATGTCCCGTTTGAAAGAATTAAATTTCCTGACAAGTGCAATTCTCGGCTAGCTCCAATACCAACTGAATTTGCTATATCCAGTGTTCCACTTTGAATTTCTATGTTATTTTCTATGCTTATATTTAAGTTGCCTGCTGCAGATAAACTAATTGTTCCTGAACCGGAATTTATCAGCAAATCATTTTTAATTAAATTGGTATTTCCACTTAATTGACAATTTGCTGTAGCTAATGAATTGTTGAATTTTAGAAATCCCCAATTGGCACCGGGAATAACTGAAGGCCACTGACGAAACTCAACAATGCTTCCTTTTTCAAAAGTTTCAGTTCCCGAAAATAAGGCTGAACCTAATGAGCCTACATGCTGTTGAATATAGGTTCCGGCAGAATCAATCCTGAAAAATTTACCTGTTCCATCTAAAAATATTGAATAGTTACAATATAAAATACCATCAGTTTTAATATGCAAACCTCTTATTGTTGCAATGCCGCTGCTTGTTTTGGTGTGTGATAAAACCAAAATACATGTATTATTTAATGAAGCTGGATTTGCCCCACTGCCATCAGTATTTATTCCCCAACCTGATGGGTCATTAAAATCACTACTGCTGTTATTTGAGTAGTAATAAGTCTGTGCTTTGATAATATTCCCTGAACACATCAAAACAAATACGAGTAAGAATATTGACTTCATGTTTTTCATGAGTCAAAATTCTGCACCTAATTTTTCATCTCCTTAATTTGCATTTTTGTTTAAGGTTTTCCAAGTTAAGTTTAAGGAATTTTTATAGATAATCAGGATGTTACGAATCTTTTTATTGGATAGTTTTTAATCAAACTAAGGAATACCTTAATGACTTGTTTTTACAAATCGGATGGTTTTTTGTTTGTTTTTATCTTTAAGTTGAACCAAATAAATTCCATCTTTTAAATTAGCAATTTGTATTCTTTTTGTTTGTCCTTCCAATAATTCCCAGGTTTGGTTTTCAACTAAGCTTCCTGTTAAATCAAAGATTTTAATATCAATATTATCGGTTTTATCAGAAAGAGATAAGTCGAAATATTCCTCAGCAGGATTAGGGTACAATTGAATAATCATTTCATTTCTTGCATCCATTAATCCTGAAGCAATGCTTAGTTTTAATAGTTTAGTTTCAAAAGGTAACATCGATAAACCGGTAATTGCCAATCCTGTTGTGATTTCAACATAAGTATTTTTTCCACTTAATAAATCTGTAGCTAAATAAACTCCGGATGATAAATTAGCATTTGAAACAGATAGTGACATTCTAGAGATTGTATCTGCACCACAATTAATTAAACTTAATATATGGTCTTCTTCTTTCTGACGGATAAAGGCAAAAGTTTTAGCATTATCACTGAATATACTTTTGTAAGTACCTGTTCTTAATGCTTTTTCTGAGTTTCTAAGTTGAATCAATTTTCTGTAATGATGCCAGATAGAATTTGAATCAGCCTTTAAAGTGTTTACATTAAAACTGGCATAATTGGAATTTAATGGAAACCAGGCTGTACCACTAGTAAATCCGCTAAAAGGACTAGATGTCCATTGCATTGGTCTTCTAATATATTCATCTGGTTTAGAGCCTTTCATAGCAACTTCTTCGCCATAATATAAATAGGGGATACCCGGAATTGTCAGATAAATTGAAGCGGCTACTTTGTTTTTTCTGATATCATTTCCTAAAACATCAATTACTCTGTTTTGATCGTGATTTGTTAAAAAAGTACCAAATTGAAGAAATGGATAATTATCATAAGCGAATTTAACTGATTTCTTTAAATTGGTTAAAGCTCCTGTATTTGCTGCTTCTAAGGCTGATTGTGCTATATCAAAATCAAAACAATAATCTAGTTTATTGTTATAATTAACTACAGTTGAACTAGTGGTCCAAACTTCACCAACAGTCATTACTTCCGCTTTGAAATTTTCTAATGTATCGTCAAAATTTTTCCAGAATTCTATTGTTTGGGGAAGGTTCATCAAATTAGAACCATTTTCATATAAATACATGGCTGCATCTAATCTGAATCCATCTACATTCATTGAGTCTAACCAAAAATGCGCTGCATCAAAAATGCTGTCCTTAACGGCCTTATTCTCGTAATTTAAATCGGGCATACCGCTCCAAAATATACCATAATAGTATTCATTGTTCTTTTGGTGCCAAACGTTTTGGCCCCATGGGCCAACATAAGTTGGTTTGGTTGGCGACCAACGGTAATAATCTCTGTAGGCAGGATCTTTTGCAGCAGATTTGACAAACCATGGATGTTGTTCAGAACTATGGTTGATTACAAAATCCATCACGATTTTTATTCCTCTTTTATGCGCCTCATTTACTAAATTTTTAAAATCAGCAGCTGTGCCGTAAACAGGATTCACTGTTTTATAATTTGTAACATCATAACCATGCACACTTGGAGATGCATTTATTGGCATTAACCAAATTGCTTCAACGCCCAAATCGGTTTTTGTATTTGGATTTCCATCATTTAAGTAATCCAATTTTGCAGTAACGCCATTAAAATCGCCGGTTCCATTTCCGTTACTGTCATAAAAACTTCTTACATAAATTTCATAAAACACCTTTTCATTCCACCAATAAGTGGTTTGAGCATTTGAATTAGAAATCCAGGAAATCAAACAAATAAAGGAAAAGAGAAATTTTTGTAGAGTTATACGCATTCTTCAAAGTTAAGCAAACATGATTCGTGTATTTGTAAAACTTAGGTTTTAATTCATAAAAAAAGTCCGCTTTAATTGCGGACTTTTTATGATTAGAAAAATGAAATTACCATTTAAGGCTGATTTTATCTTTGCTGTTTGATAAAACCACAGTACTTAATAAAGATTGATTTGCTGAAATTCCTTTTCCAATTGGGTCGAATTGAGGCATATCATTCATTAATTTATAATTTTCTTTAGAGATAGATTTAGCGCCACCATTTACCTTTACTGATTTTACATCACCAAAACCATGGAAGTAAACTTTAATATGATTGAATTTACTATTTCTGTTTCCTTTAGCTTTTTCAATATTCAATTCATTTTTTGAACTGATATAGTTAATGTCTCTTTGATGAAAATCTCCACTTTGGTAATCATATCCATCACCTGCATCTTCATAATAAACAAAAGTATTGTTTTCTGAACCTTTGTAGATATGCAGGAATAAAGTATCGGCTGGTTTTTCTCCGGCATGTTGTACCAAAGTTTGCATAGGAATGATGCTGCTTCCTTTTACAAAAACCGGAATTTTCTCTAAAGGAGTTTCTACATAAATTTCGTTTCCACCAACACTTTTTGAATCATTGTACCAATCGTACCAATCGCTTCCTTTTGGAAGATAAACTTTTGTAATGGTTGTTGGACCAGTAATTGGTGCAATTAGTAAACCATTTCCAAAGAAATATTGGTTTTGATATTTGCCATCGTAAATCATTGGGTCGTGCGTATAATTGATAGCTAAACTTCTTGCCACCGGCATACCTGTAACGCTTGCTTCATAAAAAGCAGAGTAGAGGTAAGGCATGATTTTGTATCTTAATGAAATATAATTTCTCGAAATTTCTTCAACTCTTTCACCATAACTCCAAGGCTCACTGTCTTTGGCATCAATCATTTTATGGTTTCTGAAAAATGGACAAAAAGCACCAACAGCAATCCATCTGGCAAAGGTGTTGATATTACATTCGCCTCCAAATCCACCTACATCATATCCTGAATTTGGCATTCCGCTTAAACCTAAACTGTTTACCAATCTAACACCAACCAATAATGATTCATCATCAGCTCTGTTGTCACCGGTCCAGATTGCACTGTATCTTTGAATACCTGCATAAGCAGCTCTGGTAAGAATTAATGGACGTTTGTTGTTTAATAACTTTTTGGTTCCTTCAAAAGTGGCTCTCGACATTTGCATGCCATATATATTGTGCCATTTTCTATGATTTGCTTTAACTCCATCATAATATGCTTCAACTAAATCAGGAAATTTTTGTCCCCAACTTGCAGGTTCATTCATATCATTCCAGAATCCATCAATTCCATCTGCAACATAACCTTTGAATGAATTTCCCCACCACAAACGTGTTTTTTCATTGGTGAAATCAGGGAAATGACAACGGCCCGGCCATACAGAGCCGATATGGTTTGTTCCATCAGGAAATTTTAAGAATAAATCCTGAGCCACACCTTCTTCATAACTTTTATAACCTTTTTCAACTTTAATTCCCGGGTCAACAATTACAACACTTTTGAAACCAAGGTTATCCATTTGATCCAACATTCTTTTTGGATTAGGAAAACGTTCAGAATCCCAAGTAAAAATTTTGTATTTATCCATGTAATGAATGTCGAAATACATTACATCAGCAGGGATTTTTTTATCTCTGAAAGTTTTAGCAACAGTTAAAACTTCCGATTCAGGATAATAACTATATCTGCACTGTTGGAAACCAATACTCCACAAACTTGGCATTTCCATTCTGCCTGTAATTTCTGTATATGATTTAATAATTTCCGCAACATTTGAATTGGCGATTAAGTAGTAATTCATATCACCTTCTTCAGCCATAAAAGAACTGAATCTTTCATTGGAAGCACCAAAGTTGAAATGAGTTTTTGATGTATTATCAAGAAACACACCATAAACTAAACCATGATGAATTCCCATATAAAAAGGAATGCTTGAATATAAAGGATCACCATTAGCAGGATAACCAAAATAATCGGTATTCCAGTTGGTATATCCTTCGCCTCTTCTATCAAGATTTCCGGTTTTTTCTCCTAAACCAATAAATCTTTCACCTTCCTGAAGTTTTTTGTAAGTACAAACTTCTTCGCCAATCCAACCGGTTCCGAATGAAGCATCATCTTCGTTTAAAATTTGACCTTTATTGTTTAATAATTGAAATCTTACAGGATTTTTTGAAATCAGTAATTCACATGAATCTGTTTTAATTGAAATTGAGTTTCCTTTATCCTGAATTGAATGTTTCGTGTTTCCGGGTTTTGCTATAACAGCATAACTAAAATCATCGAAGTTTTCGGTTTTACTTAAACTAATTCTGATTACGCTTGGAGAGTAAACCAAAATACGGGCATTGCCATTTTCGGTATTTAGAACAATTCCTTGTTCGATGTTTTTTTGTGAACTTAAATTCCCTAAACTTTTATTCAAGGTTTGTGCCTGAATAAATGCTGATGAAATTCCTAGTAATGAAAGTAGAACTATCCTTTTAAACATATTATTTTATTTCTATTCAATTATATTAAAAACCTTTTAAAAGAGCACTAACTGCCAAGAATTTAACAAAAAAAAAGCCCCGCAAATTGCGAGGCTTTTCTTTATGAACTAATTTTAAAATTAGTCAACCATTAATTTGATAGTAGCAGTTTGGTTATTGCTATTTACAACATTAATGAAATAAGTACCTGATGATAAACCATCTCTATCAATACGTAAAGCATTGAATTCGTAGTTGTTGATAGTTTTAACAACACGACCAGTGATATCCATAACAGTTACATTGTGTTTGTTTGAGTTATCATTGAACTCAACAACAGTGTAAGAACTAGTTGGGTTAGGGAATACACGCATATTGCTGCTTAACAAGTTATTTTCTTTTACTGAAGTAGAAATTGTTTTGCAAGAATTGAAAATGTTAGCCAAAGTTACAGCATCACCTGATGTACGAACGTACTCACGAGCGAATCCACCAACACCATTAGGTTTAGTACAAGCTCTGTCAGCAGTATCAGGGAAAGACTCAGCGTTTGCATCAACACTGCTATCACCATTCATGAAATAGTAGATGATACTACCATTACAAACACCAGTTACAGTTGTTTCGAACTGAGCAGGATTGCTTGCATTTGGAGTCATACGGATAGCACCAGATTTTCCACCTAGGTAATCAACTACTAAGTAAACGTTACCATTTGGAACTTCTTCGCTGATATCAGTTTTGAAAGTAATAGTTTGAACAGCAGGACGTGGGTTACAAGCTGAGAAGAAACCGAAGCAATTAACTGGTAAAACAGTATCGCTAGTTAATTTTAATTCACGGTTTCCACTAGGCATAGCAATTTGCTCCCAAGTTTGAACACCACCTTTGTAGTAACGGTATTTGAATTGTACCAAAGAACCTGAATCGATAGCCATTTGAGAACCAGTCCATTTGTTAGTACCTGAAATATTTGTCATTTTGTTACCAGCACCCCAGCTACCGTCTAATAAACCACCGGCAACGTCTACTGAATCAACACCACAAATGCTTTCTACATCTGCATTAAAAGTGATATTGAATTTAGGTACAACTGTACAAACGCCACATTTTGAATAACAAACCATAGAAACAATAGGAGAAGTTCCAACAATTACACCACGGTTTCCGTCATTATCAACTTTACATTCAGCTGGTACTGATTCTGCATTGCTCCAAGAATCACCATTGATGAATTTGTATTTTTGCTCACCTGCAGCAGCATAAACTGATACTTGGTAAACAGTTGATTCGAATTTACCGTTTCCGCTATAGTTTGCCATTCTTGTTGAATTTGGGCTCCATCCTTGGAATGAACCAGCAACATGAACACCATTAGCACTAACTGCTGATACTAAAGCCATATCAACTTTTAAACGAATTAATTGCATACCTGCAGGTGCATTTCCACCAAAAGTAATTGCAGGCATAATAACTGTATCATCTGCAGCACTAACCCATGACCAACGGTTTGAGTTTCCACCACCAACTTGTGACTCAGCAGGAACGTTTTCAGCATTTGCCCAATCGTTTCCGTTTAAAAATTTGAATTCATAAGCCAATCCACCTTGTAAATCCAACATAATTGAATAAATGTTTCCGGTAGAGTTAACCATTTGGTTTTTAGTTTGGTCCCAGTTAAACTGACCTGCGTTTTCGTCAGTATTGTCGTAGTTTACATCTTTGAAGTTTCCTACAACGCGAACGCCGTTAGGACTAATTGTTTGACCTGTCATGTCCACATTGAACACAACTTTTTTTGCAAATGCACCACTCATTGCAAGAAGTGCAGCTGACATTAGTAATAATTTTTTCATATATATTATTGAGAGTTAATAATGCGCGCAATTTATGTAAAATTCTTATCTAATTTAATAAGTTTCTAAGGAAACAAGTGTAAAAATTTATCTTTACGGCAATAATAAATCACCAATGAAATCAATTTTTAACTTTAAATCAAGACTTTACGTCCTATTGATGTCAATTTTTTGGCTCTTTACGACGCACTCAAAAGCGCAAATTCTAACATTAGATCCTGCTTTTGCAACTCAGAATGATTCTGTTACAGTTATTTATGATGCAACTAAAGGTAATGCCGGATTACTTGGCGAAGCAAAATGCATTGCTCATACCGGTGTAATTACTTCTGCAAGCACAGGTCCAAGTGACTGGAAGTATGTTCAAGGCTCGTGGGGGGTAGATTTTGCAAAAACCAGAATGACAAGTTTAGGTAATAACCGCTGGTCAATTCGTTT
>JBMLOK010000096.1:0-3346 GCA_049243005.1 Bacteroidia bacterium
TGCAAGTTGATAGTTTTGCTGCCAATGATACTGTAAACATAACTTTGTGTACACCTATTTCAGGAACAGTTACTGTAAATCCGGCTCTTTCAGCAGGCAGTGGTAATTTTACAAGTTTTGCTACTTTAATGAGTACGCTTCAAACTTGTGGAGTAGCTGGTCCGGTTCAAGTAAATGTTTCTCCAGGAGTTTATAATGAACAAGTAACGTTAAATGGAGTTATTCCTGGAAGTAATTCAATTAATAATATTACTATTTCGGGTTTAGATTCAGCAACAACCAGAATTACACATGATGGTTCTATTTCAAGAGCAACATTATTATTAAATGGAGCCAGATTTTTAACCTTTAGAAACTTAACTATAGAAAATACAGGTGCCTCTGCTGCTTATGCTGTTTTACTAACCAATATTGCAGATAGTAATAGTTTTATAAAAACAACGCTAAGAGTTCCTTTATTAACTTCAGCATTATCAAATTTTGCATGTTTGGTAAGTTCAGGTTCTAATATCAATATAAATACAGCAGGTAATACAGCTTCTTATTTAAAAATTGATAGTTGCTCATTGGTTGGTGGTTATTATGGTGCAGTTTTATTTTCTGCAACTGGAACAAGAGGTTTTGATAATGTGATTTCAAATTCTGCATTTAGAAACAATTACTATTATCCAATCTATGCTTACTTCCAGAATAAAATTGTTATAACTAAAAATGTTATTTCAAACGCAGGTAACTTTGTCAATACTTTCTCTGCATCTGCTTACCTATATGGTTGTGATGGTGGATTCCAATTTACTAAAAATCATATTTTTGGTCAGTTAGGTGGTTATGGAATTTACTTAACAGCAAACATTGGTACTTCACAAAATAGAAATTTAGTTGCCAACAACATGGTTCAGGCAGGAGCAGGAACAAATACAACTTATGGTATTTTTGATCCGGGTAATGCATATACAGATTACTTACATAATTCTGTAAACAATACTTCGGGTGATGCTTCATATGCCAGCACTGCTTTCTACTATTCTTATGCTAATTCAATATATAATAATATCAGAATTCGTAACAATGTATTTGCATCTCCTTCGGGTGCATTAGCATTCTGGTGTGCAAATACAACATTATTGGGAACACTGAGTGCTGAGCAAAACAACAATGTTTATTATTCTACTTCGAGTTATCCTTGGAGATTAGTAAATAACATATTTAATGCATTACCTGCTTTCAGAGCTAATTTAAATTTGATTTTAGCTAATAATCCTGATACAAACAGTATTGTTGAAAATCCGAATTATTTCTCGACAACCAATTTAAGAAGTATCAATCCTTTATTAGATAGTATTGGAGCTCCTTTCACTTCTGTTCCTGATGATATTGATGGAAATACCAGAAGTACTTTAGGTCCTGATGCTGGGGTAAATGAATTTGCGAAGGCTCTAGATGATGCCGGTGTAATCGCAATTTTAGTTCCAAACAAACCTGCTCTGCCGGGTTTAACCAATGTTAGAGTTGTAATTAAAAACTTTGGAATTAGTTCATTAACATCTGCAAACGTATCATATAGAGTAGATACAATTGTTAGAACTAGAGCTTATTCAGGAACAATTTTACCTGGTGCCACTGATACTGTTTTATTTGATACAGCGAGCGGAATAGGAAATACTTCACAACAGTTTAACTTCACCGGAGCATTTACTAATTTAAAAGCATATACTTCAAGTCCTAATGCAACTGCTGATTTACAAGCATTAAATGATACATTTAATACTTCATTCTGTGGAGCTCTATCTGGGACTTATTCAATTAACCCTTCAGGAACAGGTGCTACAAATTTTGTAAGTATTCAAGATGCTGTAGATAAGCTTTCTTGCGGTGGTGTTGCTGGTCCGGTTGTGTTTAATATTTCATCAGGCACTTATACCGGTCAATATGAATTGGCTGCTATTGCAGGTACCAATGCTACAAACACTATTACCTTTCAGTCTGCTTCAGGTTTGGCATCTTCAGTTACAATGCAGTTTGCAAATGCAAACGCGATTAACAACTATATAGTTAAATTAACTGGTGCTTCTTTTGTAAGTTTCAAAAACCTTACAATAAGAAATACGAATACAACTAGTGGTCGTGTAATTTCTATCAATAAACTTGCTGCATTAAATATCAATACAAATAATATTGAATTTAGAAATTGTATTCTTGAAGGTGTTAACACCACAAGTACTGCTGATGCTTTGGCTGTAGTTTATGGTCCAACTGGTGACAATGCTTTTAATATAAACATTGTAAACAACCAGATTCGTTTCGGTTCTTATGGTATTTATATAGGTGGACAAAATATTATCAATCAGTTTTCATCAGGTTTGGTAATTGATTCTAATACAATTTTCCAACCATATTGGGCTGGTATTTATTTGTTGAATAGAAACAATACCAAAATCAGAAAGAACTTTATTGATGGTCATCCTTCTTATGGTTATTATGGTATTTTCTTAAGTTCTGTTTCAAATGAAACTGAGATTTATAATAATATCATTAATAATGTTGCTGGTTATTATGGATTGTATATCGCTCAAAATAATTATTACGGTGAACTTGGAACTGCAAGAGTGCATAACAACGTCATTAACATGATGAGCACTAATACCCAATATGGTATCTATATTGCAAATATTTCAAGAATTAACTTCTTAAGTAATACAGTAAGATGTCAGGCTCCAACCACTACTTATGCAGTTTATTTCTCAGGAAATACTACTTCAACCACTACACCTCAAATTGTTCAAACAAACAATGTTAAGTTCTTGAACAATATCTTCTATTCACAAACTAGTTATGCTTTTTATGTAGCCAATAGCTTTGCTCAGTTTGGTATTTCAGAAATTAACAACAATTTGTATTATTCTACTGGAGCTAATTTCTCTTATATTAACGGCATAAACCATATCCCTGCAAACTTCTATTCAACTTATAGAGGTGCTGCAATTTCAGCAGGTATTTCATCTGATTCTCGCTCAGTATTTGGTCCACTTTCTTTTGTTAATACATCAAACTCTAAACCATTGGAAAGTGCAACTTCTATTTGGAATGTAAACGGTAGAGCTTCTCAACAGTTTGAAATTACCAATGATGTAACCGGAGCTAACAGAAGTAATCTTGTTGTAAACGGAACACCTGATATTGGAGCTTATGAAGTTTTACCTACATCAACTCCTATTGCTGCTGTAATTACTGATTCAATTTTTGCTGGTTCTACTCAAAGAATCATTGAGAATGGTGATACAATTGCTGTATTAACTTGGGGTCAAGCAGGTACTTTACCAACTTCAATTACTGCCAGATACTATCC
>JBMLOK010000096.1:3446-8141 GCA_049243005.1 Bacteroidia bacterium
CCACTTCCTGTTGAATTGTCGAAATTTGATGCTTTACGTTCTGCTGATAATGCTGACTTAATCTGGACAACTGTTTCTGAAATCAATTCAGATAAGTTTGAAATTGAACGCGGTGAAGTTGGAAAAGATTTTGTAAAAGTTGGAGAAGTTAAAGCTGCAAACAATTCTAAAACCAAATTGAATTATTCATTTACTGATGAAAATGCAAAAAATCAGATTGATGGAACTCTTGCATACTACAGAATCAAAATGATTGATAGAGATGGTAGTTTTGAATATTCTCCAGTTCGTGCAGTGAATTTCGATGACAACAATTTACAATGGTCTGCATCTGTTTATCCAAATCCATTTAGCAATGAATTGAACTTAAAAGTAAGTTCATTGGTTGAAATGTCGGCAGAATTAAATGTTGTTGATTTATCAGGAAGAGCTATCATGAACATGAATATCAATTTGAAAAACGGTGATAACTTAATCAACCTTGATCAATTGAGCACTTTAGAAAAAGGAATTTATATCCTTAAACTCAATTCAGGTGAAGAGTCGATTGCTATAAAATTGATGAAAGACTAATTTCAATTCCATTATTTTTAAATGGGGCAGTATCAAATTGATGCTGCCCCATTTGTTTTTATATTGATTATCAAATGGTTTTGAATATTCAGAACTAAATTGATTGAATTCTGTTTGAAGTATTAGGTGCAAATCAAATCCTTGTAGATATTTGCCGCTTGTTTTCACAATTGCTGATTAGGAAAAAAAATATGAGTTTTACTTCAAAAGAAATATTAAAAGCACTTTCAACTGTTCAGGAGCCTGATTTACACAAAGATTTGGTGACTTTGAATATGATTAAAGATATAGAAATTTCAGGTGATGAGGTTTCTTTCAAAGTAGTTTTAACAACTCCTGCTTGTCCTTTAAAAGAGAAAATCGAAAAAGATTGTATTCGTGCCATTCAAAAAGAATTAGGAAACCATATTGTGGTAAAAATTGAAATGACAGCAAATGTTACTTCTAATCGCCTTGATAAATTGGTTTTGCCTAAAGTTAAAAATATCATCGCAGTTGCTTCCGGAAAGGGTGGGGTAGGTAAATCTACAGTTTCTGCAGGATTAGCGCTGTCATTGTCCTTAAAAGGCGCAAAAGTAGGTTTGTTAGATGCAGATATTCATGGTCCATCAATTCCAATGATGTTTGGCGAAATGAATAGCCAGCCTTCAATGATTGATAAAGATGGAAAATCTCTTATGGTTCCGGTTGAAAAATTTGGAATCAAATTACTTTCTATCGGATTTTTAATTAAACCTGAACAGGCTGTGGTTTGGAGAGGTCCTATGGTTTCTTCAGCTTTACGTCAGTTTGTGAATGATACCGATTGGGGTGAATTAGATTATTTAATTTTGGATTTACCTCCGGGAACAGGTGATATTCACTTAACCATGTTGCAGGTTGTTCCTTTAACAGGTATTGTTATGGTTACCACACCTCAGGCAGTTGCTTTGGCTGATGCTTACAAAGCTGCAACCATGTTTAATATGACACCAACCAAAGTTCCAATTTTAGGGATAGTTGAAAACATGGCTTATTTTACTCCTGCTGAATTGCCTCAAAACAAGTATTATATTTTTGGTAATGGAGGAGGAAAAACCATGTCGAATGAATTAGATGTTCCTTTTTTAGGTGAAGTGCCTATTTATATGGATATTCGTGAAGGTGGCGACAACGGAATTCCTGCTGTTATGGCTGATAAAAGTCCGGTGCAAAAAGCATTTTTTGAGATAGCAGAAAAAGTTGCTCGTCAGATTGCCGTTTTAAATGCAAACCCTAAACCAGTTGAACAATAATATGAATGATTCTTTATTAGCTAAAATTGAAATTGCATTGAATGGTATGCGCCCGTTTTTACAAGCCGATGGAGGTGATGTTGAATTGGTTGAACTTACCGAAGATATGGAAGTGCGCTTGAGGTTAATTGGGAATTGTAGCAGTTGTAGCATGAGTCACATGACCATGAAAGCCGGTATTGAAAGCGGTATTAAAGCAGCTATTCCTGATATTAAAAGTGTAGTTGCTATCAACTAGATTTTCGTTTTCAACTTTTACTTTTTTCATTTCAGGCATTATTTCCTCCGTTTTGTCGGTTTTCACTCATTCTTTAGTATTTCTTGATTCAAATTTGTATCATTAAATATTGAATCATGAAAAGATTATTCCTATTTCTATCCTTAAGTATTTCTATTCTTTCTGCTTTTGCTCAAAAAACAGAATTAACCCAAACTGTCAGAGGTATTGTTATCGATAAGGATAGCAAACAACCTTTAATTGGTGCTACTGTTATTGTTATCAACGATACTAAAACCTTTGGCTCTGCTACTGATGAACAAGGTAAATTTAGAATTTTAAATGTGCCTGTTGGAAGGAAATCAATGAAGATTTCTTATGTAGGTTACGAAGACAGAATGATTAATGATATCATCATCAACTCGGCTAAAGAAGTAGTACTGAATATTGAATTGGCTGAAAAAGTTGTTTCTGCCAAAGAATTAATCATCACAGCAAAATCAAATAAAGCCGCTCCTAATAATGAGTTAATTTTAGTTTCGGGAAGAAGTTTTACCATCGATCAAGCCACTAGATATGCCGGTGCTTTGCAAGATCCATCGCGTATGGCTGCTAATTTTGCAGGTGTTGCCGGTGGTGGCAACGACCAACGTAATGATATTGTGATTCGTGGAAATTCTCCTTTAGGATTATTATGGCGTTTAGAAGGTGCTGATATTCCTAATCCCAATCACTTCTCAAACCAAGGTGCAAATGGTGGTCCAGTAAGTATTTTAAATAACAATACTTTGGCCAATTCCGATTTTCTTACAGGCGCTTTTCCTGCAGAATATGGCAATGCAAACGCAGGTGTTTTCGACTTAAAAATCAGAAATGGAAACAATGAGAAACATGAGTTCATTGGTCAGATTGGCTTTAATGGTTTAGAGTTATTAGCTGAAGGTCCAATTAAAAATGGTCAATCTAGTTATTTAGCTTCATATCGTTATTCAACATTATCTTTCTTCGATGCTATAGGATTTAAATTTGGTGATTCAGGTATTCCATTTTATCAAGATGCTACATTTAAAGTAAGTATGCCCAATACAAAAACAGGTAACTGGAGTGTTTGGGGAATTGGTGGAACAAGTTCAACTAAATTATTGGATTCGGATAAAAGTGCAGAAGACAGAAAAAAAGAAGCTCAACCTCAAGACATAGATTTTACAAGTAAGATGGGTGTTTTGGGTATAACAAATATTGCGCAAATCAACAAACACTCTTTTTTGAAAACTGTAATAACAGGCTCTGGTGAAAGTAATAGAACCAAGGTTGATACTTTAAGTCCTACAAATGATAAATTCTACCTGTTTAATTCAAATTCATCTTTTGGAAAATTAGCCGTTCATTCCTATTACAATACTAAAATTAATTCAAGAAACACTGTAAAAATTGGTGTGATAGCAAGCCAACAATATGGTAGCAGTTCAGATAGTGTTTTTGTGAAAGAATTAAATGGTTATAGAAGTCAAATTGATTTTGAAGAGACAACTTATTTAGGTCAGGCTTATGCCAACTGGAATTACAGAATTAATACACAACTTACTTTTAATGCCGGATTGCACTACAACCATTATTTCTTAAACAATACATTTGGAATAGATCCACGTGCTGGGTTACGTTATAATTTCGGTAAATCATCGGTAATCAGTTTAGGATATGGTCATCATTCTCAAATACAACCAATGATTACCTATTTTGAAAAAACTTTGTTGGACACATTTAACAGGGTTTATACATCAACCAATAAAAACTTAGAAATGACCAAAGCACATCATTTTGTTTTAGGGTATGAAATGATGTTAGGTAATGAAGTAAGATTTAAAACAGAAGCATATTACCAGGATTTATACAATGTTCCCGTAACACAAAATCCTTCTACTATTTCAGTATTGAATTATGGAGCACAATTTGGGGCACCTAACTTCGATAGTTTAGTAAACAATGGACGTGGTTATAATTACGGAGTTGAGTTTACTGTTGAAAAGTACTTTTCTAAAGGTTACTATTATTTAGGAACATTATCTCTATATGAAAGTAAATACAAAGCCAGTGATAACAAATGGAGAAATACTGCATTTAATGGAAATTTTGTTCTGAATGTATTAGCCGGTAAAGAATGGAAAATTGGTAAAAATAATATTCTATCAGCATCAGGAAAAATTACCTATGCAGGTGGCAGAAGATATGTTCCGATTGATGAAGTTGCATCTTTGGCAAATGGCTATGAAGTTCAAATTGAAGACCGTTCTTATGAAAGCAGATTAAAAGATTTCTTTAGAGCAGATATCAGAATTGGTTACAAAACAAATAGCAAAAGAGTTACTCAGGAATATGGTTTAGATATTCAAAATATCACCAATAGAAACAATATCTTTACTCAACAATTTAATCCTCAAACTGGTAAAGTTGAGAATCTTTATCAGATTGGATTATTCCCTGTTCCATTTTATAGAATTTACTTTTAATGAAAGAAATATTCACCCCCAAAGCCTTATTAATAAGACATTCCATCATTTTGGTGATGGCTGTCTTTTTTATATTAACCTTTAAAAGCGGCAATTCAGATGTGATGCAATCACAGGAATCGAT
>JBMLOK010000097.1:0-3057 GCA_049243005.1 Bacteroidia bacterium
GAAGTTTGGCGTACCAATTTACCCATTGGAGTTAATCTGATATTATCGGGAAGTAATACTCCGTTTTCGTCCTTTTTATTATTCATCGAACGAAACTTGATAACCTTAAATGACCTTGCTTTAAAACCCGGTCTTTCCTGAAAAAAGAAAGGTTCACCTTCATTAACAAAATAAAGTATTACTGTGAATACAAGAATAATCGGACTAACCAGAATCAGAATGATTAAGCTGAGAAAAAAGTCGATAAGGCGTTTTAAGAAAAATCTGTACATATTATCTCAATAACTTTTTTAATCCACGATTTACTGGTAATTGCCATAACAATTTACACCAGTCATGATTTCCTTCAATTAAACCAGGTCCTTTTTCTGTAATAACAATATCCCAACCAATAGAACGATTTGCAGTATTAAACAATGCTGCTTTTTTCACCATATCGATTGTTTCATTCCACATTGGCACCTGAAATCCTGAAATTTGTACTCCTGTTACCGGGTGAATTTCTTTAGGCTCTTTTGTGATATCACTATAAATGGCAGCACCTGTAGCTTTACCGGTTTTTTCATCTAATTCAACAGCTAAATTTCCTGCAGCTAAATTATCTATTGGAGAATTAACTGAAATTCTTAATCTGCAACCTAAAATTTCTACCTGATTATCTGGAGTTAATTGAGTGAAAATTCTTACTGTATTAACTGCAGATGGAGAAAGTTTATTGATATCAGGATGTTGAATAATGAACTCTTCAACCAAGTCAAATCCATCTTTTTCCATTTCATTTAAAAATGTATCAGCATTCACATTTTTAGTATCGATGATTTTAACTCCTTTACCGCATTTTCCATCAGCCGTTTTTAAAACCAGTTTTCCTGAACTGCTATTCAATAACAATTTCACCAATTCAGGATTGGCTTTTAGTTCGGCAAGGTCGGCAGCTTTGTGAACAAAAAATGGATGATATGACTTATAGAATTTAGTTTTATCGTCTAAAATATCACGGTTACCTTTTGGATTCATTCTCAATTGGTATTCGTACATATGACCTGTTCCTGCCCATTCTAATTTTTCTGCATCCGATTTTTCAAAAAAGCGGAATTGAAAATATTCTAAAATACTGATATTGTATTTTAGGCTGTTGTATATAATTCTGAAAGGAATTGAAAATGCTGAAATACCTTTTTTCTCCTGAATAAAAGAAGAAAATTTGGCATACAGATTTTTATCCAACTGCTTTAAATAATATCCTAAATATAATAACCTTTTCATTGTTTATTTTGCTTTGTCAACTCTTGTAAAAACTGTTTGATATGCAATTTCAGGAGTTAAGTTTTGTTCGAAATATGTTCTGCCATTTGCACCCATTTCTTTTCTTAATTCTGCATTTTGGTAGAGCTTATCGAAATTATTTGCAAATTCTTCATGATTACCGGCAAGGGACCAAAAACCTGCATTGGCTTTGTCCAATATCATTCCATAATCTGTAGCAGCATCCAGACTAGCTAAAACTGGAATTCCTACATTAAAATAATCAAGAGTCTTACTTGGAATATTTGGAATGGTAAAATCTTTATGAAGGCTAATTAATCCCACATCACAAGAACTTAAAAAATGCTGGTATTCATTTTTTGAAATGGTACCTTGAATTACCAAATTAGAAATGCCTTGTTGTTCAGCTAATTTCTGAAGGTTTTTCATTTGAACACCTTCCCCAAATAAACAAAAAACAACTTCAGGATATTTTGAACAATATTTAGCTAATGCTAGTACGTTTTCTAACTGCTGTGGCTTACCCATATTACCACCAAATACAACTAAAAACTTCCCTTCAAGGTTGTGTTTTTTTCTGATATTATCTGATGGTTTTGATTGGAGGTCGTAGAGTATCTGAAAGTTCTTTAATTCATGTAATTTGCTTTTATCCAATTCAGGATTGTGCTTGATTACATATTCAATATTTGCATCCGACATACAACCAATATGGTCGGCAAGGGCATATAATTTTTCTTCTTGTTTTTTGAAATAATTATAAATCAAACCACCCTTTTTCATAAAGCCTAAATCAACTGCATTCTGAGGAAAAATATCTCTTAAAATGAGATAAAAAGGGCAATTGAATTTTTTCTTTAGTTTGGTAATTACCTGCACCAAAGTTATTGGCGGAGTTGGAGAAACAATTAAATCGAATTCGGCATTGGGTTTAAATTTTTTCAATGCTTTTCCATATTGAAAAGGCAGTAGTAAATTAGAGAAACCCTTTACAAAATTGGGAACATTTTTTACAGGAAGCGTATTAACTCTGATGACATCTACTCCTGCTTCTTTAACAAGTCTTGTTGGTAACTCATTGCCTGTAGGCGCAAGTACCAACACATCATGACCATTATCGGCAAATTGTTTAACGATAGTGGTGTACATGTTAAACGACTTTTCCATATCAGGAAAAGCGAGCATCAGAAAAAGTACCCTCATATTAAATTGGAAAATTCTTTTTTATCAAATCATCCTTTTCTTCAGGATTGGGATAATTGATTAATACCGCTTTATAAGCACCTCTGAATACAAATAAACTACCAGCAGATGCACCGATGATACCAAATTTAGAAATAAGTTTACCTATGTCTTCAAGATTGCCTGCACCACCTAAAACAGTTAATGGCAAACTGATTTCTTTTCTAACCTTTTCAATTAAATCTAAATCATAACCTTTCATTACACCATCATTATCAATTGAGTTGATAACGATTTCACCTGCACCTAATTTTTGGAACTCACGCACCAGTTCAATGGGATTTTTTCCTGTAGCTTTTTTCCCGTTGTGGGTATAAACTTCATAGCCACCAAACATTTTCTTTTTTACATCCAATACAACTACTACGCTTTGTGTACCAACACGTTCAGCAATTGCAGGAAGTAATTGAGGATTTTCAATAGCAGCAGAGCTTAGCGCAACTTTTTCTACTCCAAGTGAAAATATTCGTTGTGCCTGTTCAACGGTTTTAATACCACCACCATAACACAAAGGCATTCTGCATTCTGAAGCCAATTTTTCAATCATTT
>JBMLOK010000098.1:0-1289 GCA_049243005.1 Bacteroidia bacterium
TTATTTCTTCATTTCCTGAGCCACAATAGAAGCAGCTTTTGATGCAGGATAAATTGCAGTAACCAATCCTAAAACCAATAGGGTAATAAACACATTTAACAGGTCCATTATTTCTAATTTTACAGGGTAGGCTTGTACTACAAAACTTTCCGCATTTTGAAGTGCAACCCAACCAAAATTTTCCTGGCCTAATACAAATCCTGCTCCTAATAATATTCCACCTAATCCGCCAACCACTGCTATTAATAAACTTTCGAAAAGAAATAATCGAAAGGCAGTTTGAGGCACAAAACCCATACCTTTTAAAATAATCAAATCAGCCTTTTTTTCTAATACCAACATGTATAAAGAACCAATGGTATTAAAGGCAGCAATCAGTAAAATAAAAACCAGAATTACATATGAAATTGTTTTTTCTGATTGCATGATTTTATAAAAAGAAGCTCTTTGTTCGAACCTGTTTTTCACCTCAAAATCAGGACCACATATTTCCTGTATTTGCTTTCTAATTATATTGGAATTTGTTTCTGGTAATAACCTAATTTCAATAGATGAAAAGTCGTTTTCCCTTTCCAGATTCTGTTGAGCAAACCTAAGCGGCACCAAAACATATTTGGCATCAACTTCTTCTTGCACAGAAAAAATTGCTGATGGAGCAATCACACCCTTTGCAAAAGCTCCATCAGGATTTAACATATCTACTTCACCTTTTCGAGGTAAATAGATTCCTAAATAATGAAATTGATCATCAGGGTCGATACCTAATTGGTACGATAAACCCAATCCTGCCATAGCAAAATTGGTATCCCCTGCTTGTAAATAAGTTACGCCTCTTAAAATATTGGTATCTAAATGCGAGTTATGAATATAGTTTTCAGAAACTGCACGAATGGTTCCAATGCCTTGTTTATTGTTGTATCTCAGCAATACATTTTCTTCAATCACCCATTCGGCAGAACTAATTCCGGGAATGGATTTAATTTTATCGAAGGCAATTTCAGTTGGTAAAAAGCTTTTTCCTTTGGTTGGTGTGATTTTTAAATCGGCATCAAAGTGTGCGTACATCACTCCAAATAAAGAACCAAAGCCATTAAATACCGACAATACAATAACAAGTGCCGCAGCACCAACTAAGTAACCTGCCAAAGAAATCCAGGAAATTAAACTGACAGCATTATAAACACCACTTTTTCTTCGTGATATAAAATAACGCCAAGCAATCCTGAATGAAAGGTTCATTTAATTAGCTTTTCCAGGCTTTTACAATTAAACCTGTTCCAGTTGCATGT
>JBMLOK010000099.1:0-40843 GCA_049243005.1 Bacteroidia bacterium
TTACTTGCATAAATACCTAATAAAAGAGGGGACTTTCGGTCCCCTCTGTTTAATTCCTTACAAACATATGTATTTATACTAAATTATACAAGAAAATCTATAAAACTACTTGATAATCTGATTTCTGTCGGCTTTCATTACCTTAGTAAAATAGGCTAATTTATATAAATCAAATAAAAATAAGGAGGTATTTCCATGTTGAAGTTTTTTGCGAATCCGATTAAAAAATAAACCAAGAAATAAATTGATAATCAGTAAACTCCCATTTTTCTTGCTTTTAAAATAAAATCTTAACAGACTCACATTATCAATTAGTTGTTGATTGTATTTCGTAAATTCAAGTATTTTTTTGAGGTTATAAATTCCTTGTTCTGTTTTTTTGAGATAAGTCTCATTCAATTCTAAATCAGTTATTTCAACATGATTTTTTATGTGATGAAATTTTATTCCGGCACTTCCTAAATTATAGGCAAATAATGTGTCTTCATGTCCATATTGTGATAACCTGGTATCAAAAAGATTTTGAGCCAGAATTTCTTTTTTAATCACAAAATTACTTGGCATGAAGCTTTTTTGTGGTTTTTTCTGCCTTTCTTTTATTGATTTACTTTCTCTTTTTCTACCATAATTCCATTTTAACCTGAATTTTTTCTCGGGTTTCAGGTTTACATATTCATGTCCACCGCATATTAAACCATGATTTTCTTCAATAGCAGAAAGATAGTTTGCTATAAATGAATCATCCTGAATTCTTACATCACAATCTAAAAATAATAAATAAGGTTGATTGGTATAATCCAGAAAAAGATTTCTGATGGCTGAGCGACCAATGTTTTTTTTAAGTTGAACGTACTGATCGGTAAAAGCAATTGCCGGTATATTTTGAATTTTTATTTGTTCAGTCGAATTATCATCTATACAAATAATTTCACACTCGAGGTTCTGTTCCTTGATTTGCTTTCGTAAACTACTCAGCAAATCAAAAACCAACACATTATATATAGGAATGCAAATGCTTAACATTTAAACTAATCGTTAATGAGAAGTTTAATATAAAACAATGGATTTCTAAGTTTTGCCCTCAAATCCAAATCTTCAAACATACAAGAGATGGTTTCTCTTAATGCTTTATTTTTATGGGCCTTATTCACCACAAAATTGAATAACCAAGGATATTTTACAAGTTTTTGCATGGTATGACTCAATTTTAATTCATCCCACTGTCTGTCGTAAAATGCTTTATCGTAAGTTTTATTAAATTCTGCATCAAACCTATTTTCTTTGATACAACTTTGAATATGTTGTGCAGCCAACATCCCGCTATACATTGCATTTCCGATTCCTTCACCAGTAAATGGATCAATTAAACTAGCAGCATCACCGGTTAATAGAAAATTTTCTCCAGAAATTACTCTTTGTTTAGAGCCAAGTGGTAATCCCCAGCCTTCTATTTTTCCTTTTAATTGCGCATTTTTAAATCGCTCTTTAATATTTGGATTGTTGGCAATTGCCTCAAGCATATCTTTTTTGAGGTTTACCTTTTTTTTGCTAGCAGCAGAACTTAAAATTCCTGCACCAATATTAGCTTCTCCATTGGGTAAAGGGAAAATCCAAAAGTAACCCGGAAGCATTTCTTCAAGAAAATGAAGCTCAATAAAATTTTGATCATGTAAACCTTCCACACCTGTATAATAAGCTCTGATTCCGGCGCAGTAATGATCGTTTTCTTTTCTGATATCCGATAAATTTTTGGCAACTATTGATCTGTCTCCTTCAGCACCAATTACTAGTTTTGGATGTTTTATCTGGAAAGAACCATCTTTGTTTTCGAGGTTTAAAACAAGTCCTTCATTGGTTTTTTCTATAGAATTTAAAGAAGTTCCTAATTTGATATCTGCATAATTTTTATCTAACCAGGAAAATAATTCAGCATCAAAATTTATTCTTTTACTTATAAAACCCGGTGCATGTGTTTCCTTGCTGGTATCACTTTTAAAAGGAATATCTATCGATTTACCGTTTGGTGCTACAAACTTTACTCCCCAACTTGGCAAGAACGACTGAGGTTGTTCGCTTAATTTATCTAAAAATGCAGGGTTTAATTGTTTTAGCACATAAACTACTTTTCCGCTTAAGGCATCACCACAAACTTTATCTCTTGGAAATGTAGATTTTTCAATAATAGTATGAGGAATTCCTGCTTTGCTCAGAAACAAGGAAGTGGCACAACCTGCTGGTCCTGCTCCTATAATAATGATATCTTCTGTTTTTAACATAATAAAAAGAGGCTGAATCAGTAGACGCTAATTTTGGTACTGATGCAGCCTCCGAAAATAGTAAATAAATTGAGGTCAAAAGTATTTTTGATAATCTTTAGTCCTCTTTTTGCAAATTTTACAGCTTATAAAGTATTCCTGCGTTTACAATTCCATTGAATCCATATCCAAAATCAGCATAAACACCAACTTTTTCTCCATAACGAATTCCTAAAGCTGTTAAATGGTAGGCCGGAATAATGTCTTCTCCTTTTTTGCCGTTATTGGCATTTTTTGCATTTACATAACTTAAACCAAAATGAACTCCTGAATAAACTGATAATTTTGGATTGTCATTATATTGGTAATTCACATTTGCCATTAAAGTGAAGTAGTTAAAGTTCACAGTTTCTTTAGTAGCATCAGAATAAGTCATTTTGGCTTCAATAGCGGCATAGCTTAAATCGGCTCCTAAAGTTAAATGTTTGGTGTCATACTGAGTAAATCCTAAACGGTATGGTCCGGAAATTGAAAAATCTTTTGTTGTACTTGGTCCAATGCTCCCTGAAAATTTTGTTTCAGCAAAGTTGTTAATACTTTCAACCTGATTAAAAGATTGAGGCATAATGCCATAACCTATTGTGAATTCGCGTATTTGAGCTTTTGCACCAAAAGAGCAAAGTAGGCCCAAGGCCATAAAAGAAAGAAAGAATTGCTTTTTCATAAAACTTAAGTTTGATTGTTTCATTTTTTAAATTGTAAATAACTTGACTCAAAATATAATTTCGATTTTTTATCTTTGAGCAGGTTGCTACTCTCACGAATATACAAATTTTCTAAAAATTGATTCTGACAATATGTCAATGGCGTGATTTTTGGTACCCACATACCCAATTAATAAAATGGATATTTTTAATACTTTACCCGACTATTCAAGGGTTTGGATTTATGCTTCTACAGGGAAATTAAGCCCTGAACAAAGCTCAGATGTTCAAAATCTTTTAGACGGATTTGCCAAAGGCTGGACTTCACACCAGCAACAATTGAATGCCAAAGCAGCTTTGGTAAAATCACATTTTTTGGTTTTTATGGTTGATGAATCAGCAGCAGAAATTAGTGGCTGTGGCATTGATAAATCGGTTCAACTTGTTAAAGAAATTGAACAAAAAACAGGAATCTCATTCTTTAATAGATTAAATATTCATCTGGAAATCGAAAACGAAGTACATATTTTTAATAAACAGCAATTAGAAAGGGCTGTTGAAGAAGGTTTAGTAAATGAAAACACCCATTTTTTCGACAATTTAGTACAAACGAAGGCCGATTTTATTGAGAATTGGCTCAAACCGGTAAATAAAAGTTGGATTTGGTCGAAAATAAAAACTTTATCAGCTTAACTTTTCTTTTCTTTAAAAACACAAAACATTTTAGCATTTTAGCAATTCATATCATTTAACATGTCAGAAAATCAAAGCGAGAATCAAAAAAACGATTCTAATGAAAATAAAAATAAGAAACCGAAAGTTCCACCAATGCCTAAATTCAATTTTTATTGGATTTATGGAATTATTGCTGTGGTTTTTATAGCACTTACTTTTTTACCAAAAAATGGAGCTAACAAAACATCAAAAATTGAGTTCATCAATAAAATGTTATTGGCTCATGATGTAGAAAAAGTTGTTGTTGTAAATAAAAGTGTGGCTGAAATTTATTTGAAAAAAGAGGCCCTAAAAAACGATAAGTACAAAGATTTAAAAGATCGCACCATTTTGGGCGAATCTGTTGGTCCGCATTACTTTTTTGAAATTGGTGATATTGCCAGTTTCGAAAAAGACATCAACGAAAAACAAAAGGATTTCCCGGCTAACGAACAAGTAGCTGTTGAATACATAACTCAAAATAATTACCTAGGCGATTTTCTGTTAACCTGGATGTTACCTCTAATTATTTTAGTTGGTGTTTGGATGTTCATTATGCGCAGAATGGCTGGTGGTCCTGCTGGTGGCGGACAAATTTTTAATATCGGAAAAAGTCGTGCTCAATTGTTCGATAAAGATGGACATGTAAAAACTACTTTTAAAGATGTTGCAGGATTAGATGAAGCAAAAGTAGAGGTAATGGAAATCGTTGATTTTCTTAAAAACCCTAAAAAATATACCAATCTTGGAGGTAAAATTCCTAAAGGTGCTTTACTTGTAGGCCCTCCGGGAACAGGTAAAACCTTATTGGCTAAAGCTGTTGCGGGTGAAGCCGGTGTTCCTTTCTTCTCTTTATCAGGTTCAGATTTCGTTGAAATGTTTGTGGGTGTTGGTGCAAGTCGTGTTAGAGATTTATTCAAACAAGCAAAAGAAAAAGCACCTTGTATTATTTTCATTGATGAAATTGATGCGGTTGGTCGTGCACGTGGTAAAAATTTAGTTCAGGGTGGTAATGATGAAAGAGAAAATACTTTGAATCAGTTATTAACCGAAATGGATGGTTTTGCAACAGATTTAGGTGTAATTATTCTTGCTGCTACAAATAGACCTGATATTTTAGATTCAGCTTTACTAAGACCGGGTCGTTTCGATAGACAAATTTCTATTGATAAACCGGATTTAAATGGACGTGCAGAAATTTTCAAAGTGCATTTAAAACCATTGAAATTAGCAAGTGATGTGAATCCTGAAAGATTGGCTACACAAACAGCTGGTTTTGCCGGTGCTGATATTGCTAATATTTGTAATGAAGCTGCTTTAATTGCTGCAAGAAAAGATAAAACAGCTGTTGATATGCAGGATTTTCAGGATGCAGTTGACCGTGTTATTGGTGGATTAGAAAAGAAGAATAAAATTATCTCACCTGAAGAGAAAGAAATTATTGCTTATCATGAATCAGGTCATGCAATTGTTGGTTGGTTTTTAGAAGGATTGGATCCATTGGTAAAAGTAAGTATTGTACCAAGAGGTGTCGCTGCTTTGGGTTATGCTCAATATTTGCCCAAAGACCAATATTTGTATACTACCGAACAATTAAAAAATATGATTTGTATGACTTTAGGTGGAAGAGCTGCTGAAGATTTAATCTTTGGTAGAATTAGCACCGGAGCTCAAAACGATTTAGAAAGAATTACTAAAATGGCTTACGGAATGGTAACCATTTATGGTATGAATGATAAAATTGGAAATGTATCTTTTTATGATGCCAATCAAGAGTATGGTTTTACAAAACCTTATTCTGATAAAACTGCGGAAATGATTGATATTGAAGTAAGATTATTAATTGAAGCATGTTTTACTGCAACTAAAAATTTATTGATTGAAAAAAGAGATAAACTTGAAGAATTAGCTAAGATTTTGTTGGAAAAAGAAATCTTGTTCCAACACGATTTATTGGAAATTTTAGGAAGTCGTCCTTTTGATAAAATTGAAATAGAATTACCTGCAATTGAAGCAGAAGTGGTTGATACAATTCAAAATTCATCAACTGAAGAGCCAAAAGTAGATTAGTAATTTATTGTAATTTCTAAGCCCATTTAAGTTCAAATAAGATTGAATTTAAATGGGCTTTTTTATGAAATTTTTCCAATAAGAATATTTCAAATGATTTATTTAAATTGCGTGTCTTGGAACAGTTTATAACATCGAAGGAAAAAATCCTGAAAAAGCTAAGGCAGGCTCTCAACGTTAAATCCAAAAGCCTGTATCAGAATATCGATTTTGAATCGAATATCTATTCACGTTCCAATGAGGAAACTCAAGCAGAAACCTTTGTTAAAAAGTTTACGGAATTAGGTGGCCAGTATGTTTATTGTGCTAATCAGTTTGATTGCATCGATAAAATGTTGGATTTAATTGAACTCCGTAAATGGAAACACGTTTTTTGCTGGGAAGAAGAAATGCAAAACCTATTAACGGATAGCGGAATTTCTCACCAGCAGGGTTCTGATAATATCGAAAAAGCACAAGTTGCTATTTTGGGATGTGAGGCTATGATTGCCAGAACAGGCAGTATTTTGGTAAGCAGCATCAGGAATTCACGAACAATGTCTATTTGGCCTCCGGTTTTGGTTTTTGTTGTAAAACGCTCGCAGCTTGTTGCCGATATCAAAGATAGTTTTCAAGTTTTAAGAAATAGATATGGTAGAAAAACCCCATCTTTATTTAGCTTGATAACTGGTCCTGCCTGCACCGATGAAATTCCTGCTGAAATCCCCGGTGATTTGCCTAAGCTGATTTCCGGCGGAATGGGTTCCCAAGAAATTGTTTTGTTCTTTATTGATGATTCCAGAAGAGATTAAGGATTTTGAGTTCAAATAAAAAAATATATTTTGCTTCTGATTTTCACTTAGGAATTCCCGATGAAGCTTCTTCTTTCGAAAGAGAAAAAAGAATTATAAGGTGGTTAGAATTTATTAAACCAACTTGTGAAGAGCTTTATATAGTTGGTGATATTTTTGATTTTTGGTTTGAATACAACCTAGTTGTTCCAAAAGGTTTTGTTCGTTTGCAAGCCAAAATTGCTGAATTTACTGATGCTGGCATCCCCATCCATTTTTTTCATGGAAACCACGACTTGTGGCAATTCGGATATTTTGAAAAAGAATTGGGTGTAAAAGTATATTCAAAACCAATCACAAGAACCTTTGGAAATAAGAAGTTTTTTATTGGGCATGGTGATGGTTTAGGTCCCGGCCAACACAAGTTTAAATTGGTTTTGGCAACTTATAGAAATCCATTTTTTCAACGACTATTTGCTTTCCTGCATCCTTCAGTTGGAATGGGTTTTGCAAACTGGCTTTCACAAAGAAGTAAGTTAAAAACTTTTGATGGAAATTTCACTTTTTATGGTGAAAAAGAGCACCTGATTCAGTTTTGCAGAACCACATTAACAAAGGAACATTTCGATTTTTTTGTCTTCGGACATCGACATTTACCAATGAGTTTTAAATTAAATGATTCAAGTACTTATTATAATTTAGGTGATTGGATTGGCTTTAATTCATATGCAGAATTCGATGGTACAAATTTGGTTTTAAAAACATTTGAAGCCACCAACAATGAGAATCCAATTCCAAATATTTAAGGGCTTACTAATTGCTTTTTTGTGTTTTGTTTCAATCCAAACAAAAGCACAAGAAGTAAGTAAAAACGATTCTGTCATATTTAAAATTGGACTAAAAATCCCCATTACATCAAAAATTGTTACTTGTGATAAATTGGGGAATATTTATGTTCTAAATGAATCTGACCGTTTAGTAAAGTATAACTCTGCCGGAGAATTATTATCCACCTTAAACTACAATTATAGTGGAAGTATTAGCTCAATAGATGTTACAAATCCAATGGAAATATTTTTATTCTACAAAGAATTAAATATGGTGATTCTTTTGGATAATAACTTGGCATTCAGGGGAAAGATAAATTTACAGGATTGGGGGATTACTCAGGCTTCTTGTGTTGCCAGATCCTATGAAAACGGAATTTGGGTTTTTGATGCCGGGGATTTGCAACTGAAAAAATTCAACAGAGAGGGTAAACTATTGCAAAGTAGCGGAAATGCGCTCGATTTTGCCGGAAGTGATAAGCTAAACCCAGGTAATTGTTATGAAAATGGAAACAGATTGCTTTTATCAGATAGCTTAAATGGTTTATTTTTATTTGATGTTTTTGCAGGTTTCATCAAAAGAATTCCCGTTCAACAAGTAAAAAGTGTTCAGTTATTGGAAAAGGAGATTGTTTACTTACAAAATGAAATAATCGTCATTTATAATCTTCAAAATTCCACCAGAAGTTCGATTCCATCGCCGAATTTTAAGGCTAAAAGTGTTTTTAAATTGAAATCAGACACCTTTATTTTCCAAACTTCCGACAGCATCCTCATTACAAACATGGCTAAGTAGTTCTGTTTGATTATCTTTGCGGCCTCAATTTCAACGCATGTTAGATAAGTTAGAAGCAATTTATATTAGATTTAAGCAAGTAGAAGAAACACTTAGTCAGCCGGATGTAGTAGCTGATATGAAGCGTTTTACCCAATTAAACAGGGAGTACAAAAGTTTACAAGGTATTGTAGATAAGTACTTTGAATATAGAAATTTGGTAAGTAATATCAATGGTGCCCGCGATATTTTAAAAACCGAAAAGGATGATGAAATGCGCGCCATGGCTAAAGAGGAATTAGATGAATTAGAGCCAAAAGTTGCTCCAATGGAGGAAGAAATTCGTATTTTATTGATTCCTAAAGAGCCTGAGGATCTGAAAAATGCAGTTCTTGAAATTAGAGGCGGTACCGGTGGTGACGAAGCCAGTATTTTTGCCGGTGATTTATACAGAATGTACATGTATTTCTGCGAAAAACGCGGTTGGAAAACTGAAGTTGTTGATTTTACTGAAGGTACAGCAGGTGGTTACAAAGAAGTAATTATTGAAGTTACAGGTGATGAAGTATATGGTATTTTAAAATACGAAAGTGGTGTTCACCGTGTACAAAGGGTTCCTGAAACAGAAACTCAAGGTCGTGTTCATACATCTGCTGCAACTGTAGTTGTATTGCCTGAAGCAGAAGAAGTTGACGTTTATTTAAATCCGGCTGATATCGACATGCAAACTGCGCGTTCCGGTGGTGCTGGTGGTCAGAATGTAAATAAAGTAGAAAGTAAGGTGATGTTAACCCATAAACCTTCAGGAATTGTGGTAGTTTGTCAGGTTGAAAGAACCCAGAATGGTAACCGCGAACGTGCCATGCAAATGTTAAGAACCAAATTGTACGAGATTGAACTTCAAAAACACAATGAAGGAATAGCAAGTAGAAGAAAAACCATGGTTTCTTCTGGTGACAGATCGGCAAAAATCAGAACTTATAACTATCCGCAATCAAGGGTAACCGATCATAGAATAAACTATACAAAGTACAATTTAACGGATGTAATGAGCGGTGAGATTCAAGATTTCATTGACCAATTACAGGTTGCAGAAAATGCAGAGAAATTAAAAGACGGGTTTGGAGCTTAAGATTAAGCTCCTAATCTGTAATTGATTACTTTTTGGATTTCGCTATACAATTGCATTGGATTGAATTTCCTCCAGTTAAAGGAATCGAGTTCACCTCCAAAGATTAAATAGTAATCAAGATTTTCTTTTCTGAATTCCTCTAAGACATGTTCTTGGAAATTCAATGCAACAATCCAACCTTCTTCATCTTCCACATCCTGAAACCATTCTTCATAGTAGCTATCATCGCTGCTATGGAAGTTTAAAACGTTTTCTCCAACAAGAATAAACTTACTAATTCCGGCTTGGTTTAAAACTTCAACTACTTCTCTTTTCAAGAACATGATATCATTATTGATGGCATCATTCCATTCACCAATGAGTTCTAGTACAGCGAAATTTTTGATATAATCAGCAAAAATTATTTTTACATATAGGGTAGGAGAGCCAAATTCATCCCATTGTGGATGAATTACATAATTGTAAACCTGGTTGCTGAATTCAAATTCACTGTATTCTCTTTCATAAAAAGGGGAGTTGGAATCGTCTTCACTTCTGTAAATATCTCTCCAGCGGAAAAAGGGCTCTATTTCTTGCATATTTCACTACAAAGATAAGAGTTCAATTTTTTCCTATTGAATGAAAAGTTATGTTTTTAGTAGGCAAATCGTAAAATCTGTTCTTGTTTAAGAATAATATTTCCAACAATTTGATCTAACTGGTCATAATAATTAACCTTCAATGGCGCACCATATTCAATCCATTGCTTTAGAATATTGCTAAAATTATGGTTAATTTCTGGGACTACAGTACATCCCATTAATTTTAAAGCTTTTGCATTACACAATTGTTCGTATTGGTTATTCATAGGTATAACAAGTACTTTTTTGTGCAAGTACATAGCTTCGGCAGGACTTTCAAATCCACCATTAGTAATCAAACCATCACTGCTACAAAGGCTTTCTACAAAAGCATTATTATGGATAGGTTGAATGCTTACATTTTTATCGTAATAGGCTTTTTTACTGTGTTTGCTAAACACATGCCATTCAATATCAGGAACCTGATTTAGATAGTTAGTAATTTTTTCATCACTATAAGCAGGTAAATAAACCGTGATATGTCCTTTATTGCTAAGACCATTTTTCCTGATTTGAGAACGAATTACAGGTGTATGAATAAAATCGTCGTACTGTTGAAAATGGAAGCCAATTTTATCTGTAACCGGTGCATAGTTTCTAAGAATGAAGTTTGCCAGTTTATTTGGTTTATCTAAACGTGGTGTTTTGGGTGAAAGAAAAGAAGCCTGGTGACTTAAACCAAAACAGGGTAATCCTTTTAAATGGCAGGCCCAGGCAGAAATTGGCTCGAAATCATTTATAACTAAATCATACTTATCTACCGGACATTTTCTAATATCATTTAGATATTCAAATGGTCTTAATTTTATGATGCTATCGATTAAATCTATACCACCATTTTTTCCAAATGTAAAACTGATTCCTTTACGTTTGTATTTTATAATATAAGGAATATCAACATCACTTTGAGTGCCACTAACAAGCACATCTAAATCGCCATGATTAAGCAAATGAGGAATAATTTCCCTTGCTCTGCTTAAATGACCATTTCCAGTTCCTTGTATTGCAAAAAGTATCTTCATTAGGTTATTTTAGAATTGTTTGTAATAGCTTTTCTGGATTAAAGTTTGAGTTTTCATTAAGTTCATCTTCAATCTGATCAACTAAATCTTCAATAGTATCTATAGTTTCATGGAAATGAATGATTTCCCATTTCCCATTATCGTATTCCAAGGCTGTTAAGTTTTCTATCCAATCGCCACTATTTAAGTAGATTGTAGAGCCTGCGTTGGTTTTAACTTCTCTCATTTGAGGCTGATGAATATGTCCGCATACCACATAATCATAACCCTTTTCAATTGCGATTTCAATAGCAGTTTGTTCAAAATCACTTACAAATTTGATGGCAGATTTTACCCCATTTTTTATGTTTTTTGAAAGTGATATTTTGCCCCTACCTAAAACTTTACTAATCCAGTTTACTGCACTATTTAATAAAATAAGGGTATCGTAACCAACAGCGCCAAGTTTTGCCAGCCATTTACTGTGTTTCATAGTAATATCAAATACATCACCATGAAAAAACCAGGCCTTTTTACCATCAAGATTTAGAACTAATTTGTTAAGAATTTCAAGTTTTCCCATTTTGAAATCAGTGAATTTTCTTAAAATTTCGTCGTGGTTCCCGGTTAAATAGTAAACCTGAGTTCCATTGGCGAGCATTTTTAAAATTCTTTGTATGATTTTCATGTGAGAGTCAGGCCAATAGTTTTTGCTAAATTGCCAAACATCCACGATATCACCATTCAGAATTAAAATCTCAGGATCAATACTTTTAAGGTATTTGTTTAATTCTTTAGCCCTGCATCCGTAAGTTCCAAGGTGAACGTCTGAGATACAAACAAGGTGTAGTTTTTTCTTTTTCATACACTTAAGATTTCCAAAGCTCTTAAAGTATTATTTCCTTAAAATCAATTTAGTGTGAATAAATCAAGAACATTAAAATTGTAATTAGAAAATGAGGTTTTATTAGTATTTTGTACCACTAATAATATGATACCTAGTTTAAGTTCACATCAGTTAAAAAGAGATATTCCGGCTTCACTGGCTGTTTTTGTAGTTGCGGTACCATTGTGTTTGGGTATTGCGCATGCATCCGGAGCACCTTTAATGGCTGGTTTAATTGCAGGATTAATAGGTGGAATTGTTGTAGGATTAATAAGTGATTCTAATTTAAGTGTGAGTGGACCGGCAGCGGGATTAACTGCAATTTCTTTAGCTGGAATTCAAAGTTTAGGATCTTATCAGGCATTTGTTGCTGCGGTTTTATTCGCTGGCATTATTCAATTACTTTTTGGTTATTTAAAATTGGGTTCATTGTCGAATTATATACCAACAACAGTAATTAAAGGCATGTTGTCTGCCATTGGTTTAATATTGATAATAAAGCAGTTTCCACATTTAATTGGATATGATATTGAGGAAATGGGAGTAGAAGAGTTTGATATTAGTAAAGCTGATATGAATGAAACTTACCATGAGAAACCTGAAGGTCACGAAAACACTTTTACCTTATTATTTCATTCAATTCGACATGTTAATTTTACAGTTTTATCAATAGGCTTATTCTCTTTAGGTTTTCTTTTTTTATGGGAGAAAAAATTGGCTAAAAAGCTAAGACTAATTCCGGGTACACTTGTTGTGGTGGTTTTGGGAGTGTTCATTAGTTATTTGATAAAATTATCTGGATTAAATATTCAAATGGAATCCGATCATTTTGTAAATGTTCCTGAGATTTTTTCAGCAAGTTCCTCTTCGTATTTTTTTCCTCCTGATTTTAGTAAGATTTTCTCGATGACATTTGTAAAGGTTGTAATTACAATTGCTATTGTTGCTTCTATAGAATCTTTATTGAGTATTGAAGCAATTCAAAAAATTGATATTCATAGGCAAAAGGTTGATGTAAACAGAGAATTACTTGCACAAGGCGCCGGAAATGTTGCAAGTGCTATTTTTGGGGGTTTACCTGTTACATCAGTAATTGTTAGAGGTTCTGTAAATCAGGCCGCCGGCGCTGAAACTAAGTTATCTGCGGTGTTTCACGGATTCTGGATTTTGATATCGGTTTTGTTTTTTACAGGAATCATTAATCAAATTCCTCTTGCAAGTTTAGCAGCAATATTGTGTTTTACCGGTTACAAACTTTTAGATTTATCTTTATTAAAATTCTTTTATAAAAAAGGCTGGTCTCAATTTTTACCTTTTGTTGTTACTATAATTGCCATTGTAGTTACCGATTTATTGGAAGGAGTAAGTATTGGATTATTGTTAGCAGGATTATTTATAATAAGAGATAACTATAAATCTCCAATTTTAAAAGTCTATGATTTAGGTCCAAGAATTAAAATAGTTTTAGGTGAAAATGTTACTTTCTTACATAAGAAAAAAGTTACTGATGCTTTGAATGCTGTACCACCATTTACTATATTGGAAATAGATGGCTCAAAATCTAAATTTATAGATGAAGATATTATAGATGCAATTGTAGAATATAGAAAAGCTGCACAATTGCATGGAATTAAGGTAATTTTAGGTGGAATTCACCAATTAGATGATAAAAAAGAACTTATGGAATCGATAGATAAATCTTATGAACGCCTTTTTTCTAATAATAAAAAATGGGTGGAGGAAAAACTTCAGAAAGACCCTGAATATTTCAAAAAGTTAACCAATGGTCAAAAACCGGAATACCTTTTTATTGGTTGTAGTGATAGTAGGGTACCGGCAAATGAAATTACCGGAACCGATCCGGGTGAAATGTTTGTACACAGAAACATTGCAAACCTGGTTGTTAATACCGACATTAATTTGCTTTCTGTATTACAATATTCCGTTGAAGTTTTAAATGTTAAACATGTGATTGTTTGCGGTCACTATGGGTGTGGTGGTGTGAAAGCTGCTTTAGAGCACGAACCACACGGCTTAATTGATAAGTGGTTGAGAAATATTAAAGATACCTACCGTTTGCACATGGATGAATTGGACGCTATTTCAGACCATGATGAAAAACACAGGAGGATGGTAGAAATAAATGTTCAAGAACAAGTTATAAATCTCTTAAAAACCTCATTTATTCAAAAGAATATCGAACTATATGGTTTTCCTAAAGTTCATGGTTGGGTTTATGATATTGCTGATGGTTATATTAAGGATTTAGAAATTGATATTGTAAAACATTTCCCTGAATATAAAATTTACAAATTCGATTAAATCAATTTTTTTAACATCAAATTAGGTTTTAAAAGCGTAATTTCATGGTAATAAAACTTTTCAGATGAAATTTGGTTTCTTTTTAAGCGTTTAGTTTGCTAATATTTGCATATTATGACACCAGTTGTTGCTATAACAAATCATGTGAAAATTACGGTAGAAACATTCTACCAAAACATGCTTTCTCCAAATCAGGAAGCCAGGAACATGTTTGCCTATAGAATTAAAATCCAAAATCAAGGTGATCATACCATAAAATTACTTAGGAGACATTGGTTTATTATCGACCCAATTAATGGTAATTCTGAGGTTGAAGGAGAAGGTGTGGTAGGAAATCAACCTGTGTTAGAACCCGGCGACTTTCATCAGTATGTTTCCGGTTGCTCTTTAGGTGGTGATTTAGGAAAAATGTTTGGGTTTTACATCATGGAAAGACAATTCGATGGGAAATTATTTGAGGTCGAAATTCCTGCGTTTACCATGATTGTTCCTTATATTATGAATTAATTCCGAATTGATAAAAGTCTCTATTTCGATTTAATTCATTCAATTTTGTTTCTATTTAATGACTGCATCCGCAAGGTTTAAAACTTTTGCGATTTCCTTTATTATCGGTCCATTCAATCTTTTCATGTTTCTCATTGTATGTAATGGTCCAAATCCAATTTCCATCCTGCCATTTTTCTCTTTTTTCCATCCATCCGGTATCGGTGAAAATAAACCAATGACCTACTTTTTTGCCGTTTTTTAATTTCCCCTTTTCTTTTTTGTTTCCATTGGAATAAAATGTATTTATTTTTTGAACGGAACTTGTGTTGCATGAGCTGAAAATCAGCCATATGCAACTTAGAATCAACATAATTATTCCGTTAAATTTCATTTGAAAACTAAATTTGGATGAAAGGAAAAATAAAGACCTTTTGAAATTCAAAGATTTTATTATTTTGCGGACTAAGCAAGAAGTAAAAATTTTGATAGCACATATTCAAGGAAAAGTATCGTATCGTTCACCGGCCTACGTTGTAATAGATTGTGGTGGTGTAGGTTATGGAATTCAAATCTCTTTTAATACCTATGGTTTAATGGGAGATTCGGAGTCTATAAAATTACTAACTTACCTTAGTATTAAGGAAGATGGTCATACGTTATTTGGATTTGCTGAAGAAAATGAAAGACAATTGTTTTTGCATTTGATTTCTGTTAGCGGAGTTGGGGCAAATACTGCTCGTGTTATTTTATCGAGTTTGAAGGTGCAGGAAATTGCACAAGCAATTCTCGATGGTAACTGGACTTTGTTAAAAACAATCAAAGGAATCGGCCCTAAAACTGCTCAGCGTATAGTGGTTGATTTGCAAGATAAAATGAAAAAATTGGGTGAAAGTTCTCAGCTTTCCGGTCTACAAGATACCAACCCTGCAGTAGAAGAAGCACTAGCTGCTCTGCTCATGTTAGGTTTCTCTAAGATTGAAGCAGAGAAGGGTTTGACGAAAATCAGGCAACAAAATCCGAATTTAGGCGTTGAGCAACTCGTTAAGTTAACTTTAAAAATTCTTTGATGGGAAACTTCTACTTTGTACAGTAGCTCAAAAATTAAATACATACGCGCCTTCTTTACGTTCACCTTTGTTGTATCACTGGTGTGGAATGCTACACCCCGCGGTGCAGTAAGAATTAGAAGAGATTTTAGCGTTCTCCTGCCGGATTCCGGAAAGGCCGATACGGGGTCAACAAAGTTGCCATACCCTATCAAAGACAAAAAGTCATACGAAATTTATGGTCCGAAACATCCTTTAGATTTAGGTGATCCCTCAATTCTAAAGAATAAGTTTGAACTCAATCCTAATAATTATAATTATGATTTTTCATCCAAAGTGGGTTCTGAGGATGTAAAATTACCTGCTTCTATTAAAGTAACAGAACAACTTAAAAAGGAAAGTAAACAGAATAACGATTCCTATTTCCGTCAAAGGGCTCAAGCCCAGAATTTTACTAAAGGAGCCGGAATCATCCCTCAATTAAATATCAGTAATAAAATTATTGATAGAATTTTTGGAAGCGGCATTATTGATATTAAACCCAGAGGCACTGCAGAGCTTATTTTCTCAGCAAACTTTAATACAGTTCGAAATCCTGCTTTCTCTCTTCGTCAACAAAGTACCGGTCAGTTCGATTTTCGCCAAAAAATTCAGCTGAATGTAAGCGGAGCAATTGGTGATAAAATGAAGTTGAACCTGAATTATGATACCGAAGCAACTTTTGAATTCGAGAATCAAATGAAACTCGATTATGCCGGTAAAGAAGACGATATCATTAAAAAAATAGAATTGGGTAATGTTGGTCTACCACTTCAATCTTCATTAATTCAAGGTAGTTCAAGTTTATTTGGAGTAAAAAGTACACTTCAGTTTGGTAAACTAACTGTTACCGGTGTAGTTTCTCAACAAAGAGGAAAAACACAAGAAACAGAACTTGCAGGTGGTTCCGTTACAACCAGATTTGATATTCAAGGCGATAATTATGATATGAATCGCCATTACTTTTTATCTCATTATTTTAGAGATAACTATGAGAACTGGTTAAGTAATTTACCTTTTGTTGGTTCTCCAGTTGTAATTACCCGTGTTGAAGTTTGGGTTACAAATAGAAGTGGTTCTTTTGATCAATCAAGAGATGTGATTGGATTTTCAGATTTAGGTGAAACGGATAAACGTTCAAATCAATTCTGGACAGTTAATACTAACAGAGGAAATCTGGGTAATGAAGTTAATAATTTATATAGTTACTTAAATGGAAATGGTGATAACAATAAAGCCGGAGTTTTTAGAGCTGCTTACCAGATTCAAAACCAGTTAAGAGCAGATGAAAATTCCACTGGCTTATTGCCAATTTCTCAATACCAAATCGTAAATTTTGCTCGTCAGTTAGGTCCAAATGAGTACACATTTAATCCTCGATTAGGTTATATTTCATTGAACCAGGCTTTAAATAATGATGATGTACTTTGTGTAGCTTATGAAGGAACTGTTAATGGCATTGCATTTAAAGTTGGGGAATTTAGTTTAGACATTCAAAGGAATACAGCTGTTCCTGAAATTATGTTCCTGAAAATGTTAAAAGGACCATCACAAAGACCAGATTTACCAATGTGGGATTTGATGATGAAGAATGTTTATTCATTAGGTTCATTTCAGGTTCAACCTAAAGATTTCAAACTAAATATTGTTTATGCTGATGATCCTTCAGGTGCTGATTTGAACTATCTACCTGTTAAAAATGAACCGAATTTAAGTGGTGTTCCATTATTAAATGTTTTTAAACTCGATCAGTTAAATACACAACAGGAAAGGGTTTCAGATGGTTTATTCGATTTGATTGAAGGAGTAACCATCAATTCTCAAACAGGAAGAATTTTCCTACCAACAAACGAACCATTTGGTAATTATTTACGAAGCAAATTCTCCAATGATCCTGCATTGGCCAATTATTATTGCTTCTTTTCTTTATATGATTCTACAAGATTTGCTGCAATTCAACAACCCCAGTTCAATAAGTTTTTTATTAGAGGAAGCTTTCAAGGCTCTTCTACCAATGAAATATCTTTAGGTTCTACCAATGTTCCTCGAGGTTCAGTTAGAGTTACAGCCAACGGTGCTCCACTAACAGAAAATGCAGATTTTATAGTAGATTATAATTTAGGTAGAGTTAAAATTGTAAATACAGCACTTTTAAATTCAGGTGCCATAATTAAAGTTTCTTCAGAAAGTAATAACCTGTTTCAAATTCAGCAAAGAAGCATGATGGGTGCTCGTTTTGATTACAAGCACAACAAAGATTTGATTTTAGGTTCAACCTTCATGTATTTAAATGAACGTCCTTTAACTCCTAAAGTTAATATTGGTGAAGAACCAATTTCGAATGTTGTGATTGGCTTCGATGGTACTTATAATAAGAATTCACGCTTCTTAACTAAAATGGTCGATAAATTACCATTTATAGAAACAAAGGAAGTTTCAAATATTACTTTATCCGGAGAATATGCCAGATTGATTCCGGGAATACAAGGTTCTTTAAGTCAGAAAGGTACGGCCTATATTGATGATTTTGAAGGTGCAGAAACTCCTTTCGATTTAAGAATGGGAAATACCTGGGCATTGGCAAGTACGCCTCAAGGTCAACCGGATTTATTTCCAGAAGCGAATACAATTAACCAATTGGATTATGGATTTAGAAGAGCAAATTTAGCCTGGTATACAATTGCAACTACATTTTATAGAAATGATGCATTTACTCCGGAACATTTAAAATCTGATCCTGATGCTTTATCGAACCATAATTCAAGAGAGGTTTTACAAACAGATGTTTTTCCAAGTCGCCAGATTCAACAAGGTTTACCAAGTACTTTGCCAACTTTGGACTTAGCATTTTTCCCTAATGAAAGAGGTCCATATAATTATACCATCAATGAATTAAATCCGGATGGAACCTTAAAATCTCCAAATAGAAATTGGGGTGGAATTATGCGTAAGGTTGATCAAAACGATTTTGAACAAGCCAATATTGATTATATCGAAATTTGGATGATGGATCCATTTGCAGATAAACCTTCGAGTTTTGATAAAGGATATTTGTATTTAAATCTTGGGAATATTTCTGAGGATGTTCTAAAAGACAATAGAAGATCAGCTGAAAATGGTTTACCTAAAAATGGAACTCCGGAACAACAAGCTTTAGCTGATACAACAATATGGGGTAAGGTTCCGCGCGCCCCGGTTATTAACTATGCTTTTGATGCAGATGCCAATGTTCGTCAAACACAAGACGTAGGTTTGGATGGTTTAAATGATGATGAAGAAAAAGTATACTTTGAAGATGAATATTTAGCACGAGTTAGAAATACTTTTGGAGCATCTTCAGTAGCTTATCAAAATGCTGTGGCCGATCCATCAAACGATAATTATCATTATTATCTGGGTGGTGATTATGATAATGCTAAATTAAGTTTGGTCGACAGATACAAGAAATTTAACCGTCATCAAGGTAATTCTCCAACTGTTGATCAATCGCCTGAATCATATCCAACTGCCGCTACAAACGTGCCGGATAATGAGGATTTAAATAAGGATTATACTGTAAATGATGTAGAAGCTTATTTTCAATACAAAATAGAAATTAGCAGAGATGCTTTTGCAATTGGTAAGAACTATGTAACTGATACTTTAACGGCTCCGGCAAAATTTGTAAATGGTGATTACGCGCCTGAGAAATGGTACCAGCTTAAAATTCCTGTAAGAGAATACGAAAGAAAAGTAGGAGATATTTCTGATTTTAAATCAATTCGATTTATCAGAATGTTCATGCAAGGTTTTTCTGAACAAACCAATATGCGTTTTGCCAGTTTACAATTGGTTCGTGCTGATTGGAGGAAATATTTAAATAGTTTGGAAACAGGTGGTGAACACAAACCAATCGACCCAACAGACAATACTCAGTTTGTTGTTTCAACTGTAAATATTGAAAAGAATAGCAAACGTGTTCCAATTCCTTATGTGGTTCCTGCCGGTATTCAAAGAGAAATAGATTTTAGTTCTCCGAATCCAATTCAACAGAATGAGCAATCAATTAGTTTGCTTACCTGTAACTTAAAAGATGGTGATGCTAGAGGTGTTTTCAAAAATACCACTGTTGACTTAAGGCAATATGGAAACCTTCGTTTATTTGTTCATGCTGAAAGCAGAGATGAATTAAAAGATGGTGAATTAACAGCATTTTTAAGATTTGGTACCGACTTAACAACCAACTATTATGAATATGAAATTCCATTAAGTTTCACTAAAAACAATACATCAAATCCTAATGATATTTGGCCAACATCAAATGAAATGGATATTGTTTTAGAGGAAATGATTAATACCAAGATTGCCCGTAATAATGCCAATTTTGCTTTTTCAGGAAGATATACCAGAACAATTGGTAATGGAAAATACACAGTTGTTGGTCAACCGGATTATAGTCAGGTACGTGTATTTATGGTGGGTGTTAGAAATCCAAAACGTATTGCAGGTACAGTTGGTGGTGACGATGGATTACCTAAATGTTCTGAAGTTTGGTTTAATGAATTACGAATGACCAATTTCTCAACAAGAGGCGGTGATGCTGCAACAGGAAGGGTTTTAGCTAAATTGGCTGATTTTGGAAATGTACAATTAAGTGGTACTTATAAAAGTGTTGGTTGGGGAGGAATTGATAAAAAATTACTCGATAGAAGTATGAGTGATGATTATCAATATGACTTACAAACCAATTTTGAATTAGGAAAATTCTTCCCTAAAACATCCGGAATTTCAATTCCATTCTTCTTTTCTTATGGTACTACATTAATTCGTCCTTGGTACAATCCTTTAAATCCAGATACCAAATTACAAAAGGAGATTGATGAAACAACCAATCCGGAAAGAACACAAACCATCAGTAAAGCATCTGATGATTATACCATGCGAAAGAGTTTCAATTTTACCAATGTAAGGAAAAATAGAATTGGAAGTAAAAAGGCTTATCCGTGGGATATTGAGAATTTTAGCTTCACTTTTTCTTACAACGAAAATTTCAGAAGAAACCAAACACTTGCCTTTAATTCACTTAGAAATTATAAAGGAATTGTAACCTATAATTATACTTTCGTTAACAAGCCATTTGAGCCATTTAAGAACTTAAAATCTCCGTATTTATTGTTATTGAAGGACTTCAATCTGAATTATTTACCTGCTTCATGGGGAGTAAGAGCAGAAGCCGACAGAAGGTATGGTGAACAATTAAATCGTATTAATGATACCCGAACAGAAAGTTTACCAATCATGTATGATAAGATGTTTACCATGCGCAGGTATTATGAGTTTAGGTATGATTTAACAAGAAATTTAAAAATAGATTACAATTCAACAGCCGATGCCAGGGTTGATGAACCGGATGGTAGAATTTCGGATGAAACACCTGAAAAGAGAGATAGTATAGTTCGTAATTTCTGGAGTGGTGGAAGAACAACCAAATTCGATCAAACCACCAGAATCAATTACAATATTCCAATCAACAAAATTCCATTCTTTAATTGGGTAAGTCAGTTTAGTTACAGCTATTCTATTAACTATCAATGGTTACAGGCTCCACCTGCAGCAGATAGTTTAGGAAACACCATTCAAAATTCAAGACAAGATCAATGGAATCTGAACCTAAATTTTGTTCAATTGTATAACAAAGTTGGGTTGTTTAAAAGAGTGAATTCTCCCGGACCGGCAGCGGCTCCAAGCAAAGTAAAACCAAAGGCTGCAACTCAAAAGGGTGATGCAAAAGGTGATACTGAAGCTGCTCCTAAAACTCAAAAAATACCTTTCTGGTTAAGTGTTCCGGTGAAATTAATTACAAGTGTTAAGAATCTTAGTGCTTCTTATTCAACAACACAAGGAACTCAATTACCAGGGTTCAATCCTAAACCACAATATTTAGGTCAGAATATGGATGTTGGTGCACCGGGTTGGGATTTTATTTTTGGCATGCAAGACCCTAATTACAGATTCAGAGCAGCAGATAATGGTTGGATTAGTAAAGATCCAAGGGTTGTAAATCCATATACCATGAACTATCAGGAAAATCTAACTTTCCGTTCAATGGTTGAACCGATTTCTGATTTTAGAATTGAATTATCTGCTAACAAGGCATATTCGAAAAACTTAACAGCCTACTTTAGATATGATGCTGATAGCAATGATTACAGAGATTTTGGTCCTCCAATTGAATCTGGTAATTATAGTATTAGCTTTTTAATGATTAAAACAGCTTTTTCTAAAGAAGATGATCAGGGCGTTTCAGATGTATTTAAACAATTTGAATCGAATAGATTGGTTATCGCAAAAAGAATTGCTGCTGAAAAGGGAATACCTCTTTCACATCCTGATTCTTTCCCGACAGGATATGGTGGTTTCCAGCAAGACGTTTTGATTCCGGCCTTTTTAGCTGCTTACAGCGGCCAATCAGCTGATAAAGCATCATTGTCTGCTTTCAGAAATTTCCCATTACCAAATTGGAGAGTTACTTACAATGGATTATCGAAATTGAAATTCTTGAAGGATTATGCTTCAAATATCAATATTCAGCATAGCTACCAAAGTACTTATACTGTTGGTGGTTTCCAGACTGTTGTTGATACTACCAGAAATACAACATTAAGCAATGACTTCTCTCCGGATTTAGTTATTAGAACAATTTCTTTGGTTGAACGATTTGGTCCATTTATAGGAATTGATGTTACTTTAGTAAATAATCTAACTACTTCTTTTAAGTACAATCAGGATAGAACTTTAAACTTTGCTTTAGGAAATCGTCAGGTAAATGAGCAAAGAGGAAGTGAATTTGTTTTTGGTGTTGGATACAGAACCACTAAACTTACCCTGCCGTTTAAATCTAGAGGAAGAAAGATTGTTTTAGATAATGATATTAATTTCCGTTTCGATTTTACAATCAGGGAAAATGTAACCAGAATTAGAAACCTTGATAGACCTAATAACGATCCTGTTTTAGGACAATCAATCATCAGCATCAAACCAACAATTGATTACATGATTAATGAAAAGTTGATGTTGAGAATTTTCTATGATAGACGTCAAACAAATCCATTTACCTCTAATTCATTCCCAACCATTATTACCAGTGGCGGATTCTCGATTAGATATACCATTCAATAGTATGGAGATTTCTGATGCTAAGATTTTAAATTACTGCGAAGAACATTCCTCTGAAGAATCAGATGGGCTTAAAGCATTAAATAGATTTACTCATGCAAATGTTCTTCAATCGAGAATGTTAAGCGGCCATTTGCAAGGACGTGTTTTATCGATGATAAGCCACATGATTAAACCCGATTATGTTCTTGAAATTGGCACTTATACCGGTTATTCCGCGATTTGTTTGGCTGAAGGATTATCAGAAAAAGGTAAATTAATTACAATTGATATCAACCCAGAATTGGAGGATGTAATTGTTTCTCATATTGAAAAAGCAGGATTTGCAGGAAAGATTCAATTTATAGTAGGTGATGCTTATCAAATTATAAGAACATTACCTTATGAATACGACTTGGTTTTTATAGATGCTGATAAATTAAGTTATGCTAAATATTATAATCAGGTTTTAGAAAAACTGAAACCCGGTGGTTTTATTTTGGTTGATAATGTGCTTTGGAGCGGAAAAGTTGTAGACGAAAAAGAATTGGCAAAAGATAAAGACACCATCAGTTTACATGCTTTCAACGAAATGGTAAAAAATGATATCAGGGTTGAAAAGGTATTAATTCCTATTCGTGATGGTTTGTATTTGATTAGGAAAATAGCCTAGTTAATTTTCATTCTCTTGGTTCACCTGCTCTTGCATAAGTGTTTTATACTTATTTAAAAACGAACTCTTAGAAACGAATCCAGCATATCTACCTTTTTGAGTAACAGGTAAATTCCATAAGCTTTCATTACCATCAAAAATTTTCATTACCTCATCCAAAGAATAGTCTAAATCAGCCTCTGCGGGCACTTGTTGCATTAAATCTTTGGCTTTAATTTTATCATATAACTCTGGTTTAAATATCACCTGTTTTAAGTCCTCCAGAGTTAAAATACCAATCAGTCGTTTATTCCTTGTGATAATAGGATATACATTTCGTCTACTTTCCTGCAAACCTTCTGTAATTTCCCTTAAAGATTGATCGGGGTAATACGATTTAAAATCGGTTTCCAAAATACTTCTAATACTAAATTTACTTAGTATTTCCTTCTCTTTGTTTTGGTGACCAAGTAAACCAAGAGAAGCTAATCGTTTGGTGTAAATAGAATTTGGTTCGATGAATCGTGTTACAAAAAAGCTCACAGCTGAAACCATCATCAAAGGCACAAACATTCCATATCCACCTGAAACTTCTGCAATCATAAAGATTCCGGTAAGTGGAGCACTTAAAACGCCACTTAATACACCGGCCATTCCACAAATAACAAAGTTCAATTCATTTAACTCACCAAAGCCACTTAAATTTATTATTCTACTAAATAATAATCCAATGATGGCACCATTAAAAAGTGATGGAGCAAAAACACCTCCATTACCACCTGAACTTACAGTAAATGCAGCAGCAATTGGTTTAAAGAGAAGGGTAAGAAATAGAAATCCAATGAAAAGAAAATTATAGCTAAAGGAACTTTGAAAAGCAATTTTTTCCATGTAAGTATCTATTCCACCAGAAAGTATCGTATTAATTACGGCATAACCTTCACCATACAATAACGGAAAAGCAAAAATTAATAAACCTACCACACCACCTTGGAAAATTGCTTTATTGATTTTTTGTTTCACATTGCCAAACCTGTTTTCAATGGCATGAATACTTAATATAGTATAGGCTGAAACTAATCCTGCGAGTATTCCTAAAACAACATAATAGGGTATTGCACTAACTATCCAACCATTTGCCTGAAAATGAATAAGTGAACCTTTATAAAAAATCCCGTTGATTAAGGCTGCTGTTGCTGATGCAATTAATAATGGGATAAATGAAGCCACACTTACACGACTTAAAATTACTTCCAATGAGAAAATTACAGCGGCAATTGGACAGTTAAAAATAGCAGAGATTCCTGCTGAGGCTCCACAGGCTAAAAGCAGGTTTTTTTCTTGCTGACTAACAAACAAGCGTTTAGAAACATTGGAACCAATGGCTGCACCTGTGATAGCAATTGGGGCTTCAACTCCTACTGAACCACCAAAACCAACTGTTAGTGCACTGGTAATTAAGTGAACATAAGTATGATGGCCTTCTATATCACCATGTTTATAGTTTACCTTATAAATAATTGAAGCCAATCCTTTCTCTAAAGCCGGAATTCGGAGAATGTATTTGATAAAAAGCAGTGAAAGTAAGATACCAATTGCCGGGAAAAACACACTTTTATACTGTAGCTCAATAAATTTGGCATTAAAAGAAATCCCTTCAATATAATGAATTAATCCCTTAAGTATAATTGCAGCAATTGATGAAACAATAGCAATAAGCACACTTGCAATAATCAGAAAATTCTGATTACTGATGTATTTCGACCTATTTTTAAAAAATTTATAGGCAGGATACTTGAGTAGAAACCTAATGTGCTTAACTTTCGGGTCCATGAGTAAAACAAATGTAACAAACTTTAAACATTGGTTGGCCGCTTTTCGGTTTCGGACCTTGTTTTTGTCTTTTTCCTGCATTGGTGCAGGTATCGCTTCCGCCTCATTTTATGTTGAATTAAACATGGCTATTGCTATGTTTACACTGCTAACTGCCTTGTTTTTGCAGATATTGTCAAATTTGGCAAATGACTATGGTGACAGTATTCATGGTGCTGATAGTCAACATAGAAAAGGTCCGAAACGTGCTGTTCAAGCTGGAGTAATTTCTGCTGGACAAATGAAAACGGCAGTCATTTTGTTTTCAATTTTATCCTTGATTTCAGGGATACTTCTCTTGTTTTTTGCTTATCCTGTTATTGAATTAAGTGGAATAATTTCTTTGTTTGTATTAGGACTTTTTGCCATTGCAGCTGCTATATTATATACAAATGGAAAAAGACCATATGGATATTTAGGTTTAGGAGACATATCTGTTTTTGTATTTTTTGGATTGGTTGCAGTTTTAGGAACTTCTTATTTACAATTGGGGGATTTTAATTCTGATATCTTATATCCTGCAGTAACATTTGGTTTGTTATCGGTTGGGGTTTTAAATGTAAATAATATGAGAGATATAGAGTCTGATATGAAAGCAGGGAAATATTCAGTTCCTGTAAGATTAGGAATTGAAAAAGCGAAAATTTACCATTATAATTTATTGGTTGCTGCTGTAATTTCGATTTCTATTTACTTTCAGAATAATGAGTTAAACTTGATTTTTTTATTGCTTCCATTTGCGGCCTTTCTTTTGCATTTAATGAAAATTTTTAAAGCAAAAACAGTAGAAGAATTCGATCCTCAATTAAAAGTTTTGTCATTAAGTAGTTTTTTATTGTGTTTGAGTTTAATCGCATCAATTGTTTTTAAAACATGATACAATATTCTTATATCAAACATCAGCTAGCTTTTAATTTTGATGCAAAAACCTCAAGAGGAGAAATTAAAAAACATGATGCATATATCATTATAGCTAAAGATGCATTTAAAAAAGTTGTTGGCATTGGTGAAGCAGCTCCCTTAGCGGGATTGAGCATTGATAGTACTCCAGATTTTGAACAGAAACTTAATCAAATACTCAATCATTTAAATGAGGGAATTGCTGTAGATGAAGAGTTGGAAATTTATCCTTCAATACAATTTGCATTGGAATCAATTCAATTGAATATCAAATTTGGAAGTTTTGGAAAGTACTTTGAATCATCCTGGCTAAAAGGCGAATCTATTAAAATTAATGGACTCGTTTGGATGAATAAAAGTGATGAAATGTTAAAGGAAGCTATATCGAAATTTAGAGCTGGATTTGACTGTATAAAGTTCAAAATTGGCGCACTTGATTTTGATGAGGAATGTAATTTATTAGAGAAATTCAGAAAAGTTGCGTCAGAGTCTAAAGTTCAGATTAGAGTAGATGCCAATGGAGCTTTTCATGTTGATGATGCATTGTTAAAACTAAAGGAGTTAAAGCGATTTGAAATTCATAGTATTGAGCAACCAATTAAACCCAAATTGTGGGATGAAATGCAGGAGCTAATAGCAAAATCTCCTATAAAAATTGCCTTGGATGAGGAATTGATTGGTTTGAATCCATTTGAATCTGGTAAAAGCCTGATGGAATACCTAAATCCCGATTTTTTAATACTAAAACCAACATTAATTGGAGGTTTGAAAGTAGCAGATGAATGGATAAAATTAGCTCAGACTTATGACAAGGATTGGTGGGCAACTTCAGCATTGGAATCAAATATTGGCTTAAATATTATTGCACAATGGAGTAGTTCTAAGAATCCTAAGTTACATCAGGGTTTAGGAACCGGAAGTTTATATTCAAATAATTTTACTTCTCCTTTTAAAGTGGAAAAAGGATTTTTATCTTATATTTCCGATGAAAATTGGAAATTCCCTCAAGATTGGAACCTATCCATTTAAATAAAATTAAATGTCTCGCGAAATCAAATTACTCCAAATACTTTCATGGCTTTGTATGGCTAATGGAATTGCATTTACCATTTTGGAATTGATTTTTGGTCAATATTTAAATATGTCGATTTCTTTATTGGCAATTGGATTGGGTTTTGGAGTTTATTTATTTGTTAGATTAAATAAAATATCTGCTGCATTTCAGTTCTTTAGAATTGGTCTCTTAATATTGTTTTATATTTTTGACACTGGATTTGCAATAAACACCGGCTCATATTTGTTTTATGTTCCATTTGTTATAGTGAGTTTTTTATTTGAATCTCCCAATTATAAGCAGTCAAAAATATTTGGAATTGTAAGCGTTGTAATAGTAGTTGTTGCTGTTAATTTCATTCAATCTCCTAAACTTGCTTTATTGTTTATAAATGATTCAATTAAGCTTGAAAGTTTATTTTATATCAACTTAAGTTTTTCATTTTTATCAAGTATTTTAATCCTTCAGTATTTTAGTGAATCAAGGAAAAAAGTTAATAGTGATTTAGAACAAAATCAGGCTAGCTATAGCGCTTTAGTTGAAAACACAGATGATCAAATTTGGGCGATTGATACTGAATACAGGCTTTTATCATTCAACAATAATTATAGAATTGCTTTCGAGAGTTTTTGGCAAAAAGTACCCAAATTAGGATATAATATTATGAGTGATAGCTCCACACATCCACAGGTTTTTAACTATTGGATGGGTTTGTACAATAGAGCTATTGCCGGTGAAAGATTTAAAGAAGAACAGGTTTATGAATATGGTGGAGAAAAGCATTTTTTGGAATTCTCTTTTGTACCTGTTTATTCCAATGAAAAAGTTAACAGCGTTGTAATTACTGCTACTGATATTTCTGCAATTAGAAATAGGGAAGAGGAACTTAAAGTTTATGCAGAGAACCTAAATCTGATGTTAAGCTCTACTGGAGACATCATTTTTGAATTGGATGAAGAATCGGCATGCATTCGTGTTTGGCATGCAAAAGAGGTTGAATTGGTTGATTCTATTGATTTTTTTATTGGTAAAAAGCTAAAAGAACTTTTTGATATACCATTTAAAATTAGATTATCAGATCAGTTTGATCAGGTTTTAAGAACTAAACAATCTAGGGTTTATGAATACAGTCACCCTTTCAAAGGAAGTTTAAAACATTATAGCTGTAAAATCAGGATTATCAATAATACAGGTCCTGCAAGAATAGCAATTGTTTTAGAGGATATTTCAAGTAGAAAGGAAATTGAACTCAGACAAGCCCGCCAAAGTATTTTTCTCAATAAACTTATCGACCACATCCCCTTGGGTATTTATGTAAAAAATGTAAATGACAATTTTGCTTATACTCTTTGGAATCGTGAATTAGAATTGATGTTTGATTTACCACAATCAAAGGTGATTGGTAGAACAGACGCTGAAATATTCAATCATGAAGGTGAGATTCAACAATACATTTCATCAGACAAATTAGTTGCGGAAACAGCAGAACCTGTTTTAATCAACAAACTGAATATAAATGTTGGTCATAATAAAATAGTAGCAAGGAACTTTAAAATTCCCATTTTAGATACAAATGGAAAGGTTGAATTAATCATTGGGATTCTTGAAAACATAACAGATATTGTTCAGGCCCAACAAAATCTTGAATTGGCAGAAATGCGCTGGCAATATGCATTAACCGGAAGCCGAGATGTAGTTTGGGATGTGAATATTATTACAGGTGAAATTTATTATTCTCCATTGTTTAAGTTGATGTTGGGTTATGAGGAAGATGAAAATCCGGTGTTAATATGGGAAGAGTTAATTCATCCTGATGATTTTAAAAATACTTGGTTTAAATACCAGCAGCACATGAAGGGATTATCAAGTTATTTTGAAGCAGAGTACAGGTTCCGCAAAAGAGATAATTCCTTTTTATGGGTGTTGGATAGAGGTCGTGTTGCAGAACGTTCTGAAACCGGGGATGCTTTAAGGGTTATTGGAACATTCCATGATATTACTTACAAGAAAAATCTGGAGGATCAATTAATCAAAGCAAAAGAAAAAGCAGAAGAGGTTTCTAAAGCAAAAGGTTTATTCCTTTCAACCATGAGTCATGAAATCAGGACTCCTATGAATGCTGTTAATGGCATCATTCGTTTATTAATACAAGATGATCCTGTTCCGCATCAAATTGATAATTTAAGAGCATTAAAATTTTCATCAGAACAATTGATGTTTCTTTTAAATGATATTTTGGATTTCAGCAAAATTGATGCAGGAAAGCTCGAACGTGATGAACGTAATTTTAAGCCGGAAGAGCTATTTAGAAATATTGTGCAAACAATGGGCTCTCAATTAGAAGATAAACCGGTTAAACTTAGTTTGAATTTCGAAGGTTCTATTCCTCCATTTCTTTTGGGTGACAGACACAGATTGGGACAGGTTCTCAGCAATTTATTATCGAATGCAATTAAATTTACTGAAGAGGGTAGGGTAGATGTAAAATTCAAATTCCCTGTTCTTAGTGAAAATGACTATTTATTATACTGTGAAGTTGTTGATACCGGAATTGGAATTCAAGAAGAAAAATTGCCTTATATATTTGAATTGTTTACCCAGGCAACAAATGAAACAACAAGAAAATTTGGTGGAACGGGACTTGGTTTAGCCATATCTAAAAAGCTTATTGAGTGGTTAGGTGGGTATTTAAATGTTGAAAGTAAATTTGGTTTTGGTACCCGTTTTTGGTTCGAAATTCCTATCAAAAAAGGAACAGATAATTATGCTGAAATAAGAGATAAGGAGAATGAAAATTTAACATTTAGCCCTCTTCAAAACTTTAAAGTTTTAATTGTTGAAGATAACAAAATGAACGTTTTTGTTTTGGAGCGTTTTATGAAAAAATGGCAAGTTGATTATAAAATTGCCGAGAATGGTCAATTTGCTTTAGATATTTGTAAATCAGAAAAGTTTGATTTGATATTAATGGACCTTCAAATGCCTGAAATGGATGGATTTGAAGCCACAAAACATATTAGGAAAATGGGATTAAATATGCCAATTTTCGCATTAACTGCCAATGTATTTTCTGATGTAAAGGAAAAGGTTTTAGAATCCGGTATGAATGATTATATAAGTAAACCATTTAATCCAACTGAATTGTATTCCAAATTGCAAGCCCAGTATAAGTTGAAAATAAAAAATGGTGAAAGTCCTAATCTGACTTTATTTTGATCTTATAAAGAGTATAATTGAAAGGGAGACAGCCCCAATTGCATTGGCTATCATATCTGCATAATCAAAACTTCTATATATAAAAAATGACCCCTGAATAATTTCAATGATGACTCCATAAATTGAACTTATTAAACCGGCATATAAGTAGTATTTTTTTTTCCATTCTAATCTTTGAATGCCAATAATCAGACTTAAACTCATGATGGCAAACATTGTAAAATGAGCAAATTTATCAGGTCCAATATCCCAATTTACTCGAATACTGGGCAGTTTGCTCGGATTCATAATGCATAGAATCAGAATACAAACTGCCCAGATAATTGCCCATTTAAAGGCTAAAACTATTTTCATTCTTGTGCTAATACAGCTGCAATTCCAGGAAGAGTTTTACCTTCGAAATATTCTAAAAGAGCACCACCACCGGTACTTACATAACTAACTTCATTTTCGAAACCGAATTTCGCAACCGCAGCAGCACTATCGCCACCACCAATTAAACTGAAAGCACCATTTTTAGTAGCTTCTGCTACAGCGATGGCAATAGTTTTGGTTCCTTTTTCGAAATGACTCATTTCAAAAACGCCCATTGGTCCATTCCATAAAATGGTTTTAGAGTTTCTTACAACTTCAGCAAAACTTTCAATAGCTTTTTCGCCAATATCTAAACCCATCCAGCCTTTATCAATTTGTTTGTTATCGCAATTTTTATAATTGGCTTCATTGCTAAATGCATCGGCAACAATAGAATCTTCAGGTAAAAGCATTTTTACGCCTCGTGCTTCTGCTTTTTTCAGTAGCTCAAGACATAAATCCAATCTATCATCTTCACATAAACTTGAGCCAATTTCGTAACCCTGAGCTTTAAGGAAAGTATAAGCCATTCCTCCACCAATAATCAAATTATCAACTTTTTCAATCAGGTTTTCTAAAATCAGTAATTTGTCTGAAACTTTTGCTCCACCTGTAATAGCGGTAAATGGACGTTCAGCATTTTTCATTACTTTTTCTGCATTGGCAACTTCTTGCGCCATTACATAACCAAAACAACTATGTCCAGGGAAGAATTTTGCAATAATTGCTGTTGAAGCATGGGCTCTATGTGCGGTTCCAAATGCATCATTTACCCAGATATCACCAAGTTTACTTAGTTTTTCTGCAAATGCTTCATCACCTTTTTCTTCTTCTTTGTAAAATCGTAAGTTTTCAATCAATAAAACTTCACCAGGTTTTAAGTTTGATGCCAATTGTGCAGCCTCATTTCCAATACAATCTCCACCCCATTTTACATCAATACCAAGTAAGCCTGAAAGAGTGCTTAATACGTTTTTTAAACTATGTTTTTCATAATCTACCGTACCATCATCTTTTAGTTTTTTTAATGGTCTACCTAAGTGACTCATTAAAACACAAGAACCACCATCATTTAAAATCTTTTTTAAACTTGGAATGGTTGCACGAATACGAGCATCATCTGTAACTTCTAAAGTTTTTTTGTCGAGTGGAACATTAAAGTCAACTCTTACCAATGCTCTTTTTCCGGAAAAATTAAAATCGTCTATGCTAATCATATTACTTTGGGTTAAAGTGACTCAAAGGTAATTAATCCAAAACATAAATATCGATTTTACAAGAACTTAATATGGTTGATGCTTTAAAATAGTGCAGCTTTTTAATAGAAATTTTGCTTTTTAAAAAAATCCCTTATTTTTATAGATTAAATCAATTCTATGAGAAGAATATTACTTATTACTTTAATTCTATTTTCTGTTATAGTAAACAAAGTTCAGGCACAAACAAGGTTTCTTGATGTTGTTTATGATAGTGCTGTAACTAACCCAAATATAAAGTATGGCGCTGCTGTAAACTATTTAGGGCAGAATCAAGATTTATTTTTGGATTTTTATGAGGGTCAAACTGATACCTTGAAAAACCGTCCTTTATTAGTTTTAGCTCATGGTGGTTCATTCGTTCAAGGAAATAAAGCAGCAACCGACATTACAAAATTATGTAGAGAATTAGCAAAAAGAGGTTATGCTGTTGCTTCAATACAATATAGACTGGGAGTTAATATTGCCGGTACAGGTGGTTTAACACAAGAATTTACTCATGCCGTTTGGAGAGGTGCTCAGGATGGAAGAGCAGCGGTTAGATTTTTCAGAAAAAGTTTCGAAGAAGGAAACCCTTATGGTATTGATACTTCGAAAATTTATGTAGGTGGAATTTCTGCCGGAGGAGTTCTTGGTATGCATATGCAATGCCTTGATTTGCCATCAGAATTAGCTTCCGTTAATGTTGATACAGTTGCAATTGGGGGAATTGAAGGTAATAGCGGAAATCCGGGATATAGTTTCAGAGTAAAAGGTGTTATTTCACTTTGTGGAGCGATTTCAAATGTTTCATGGATGCTAAATAACAAGGATATTAAATTAATTTCAATGCATGGTACAAACGACCAAACTGTTCCATATGCATCAGATTATTTCAAATTTTTCAATAGTCCAATTGGTTTTCTACAAGGTGGATTCAGCATGGATTCTGCAGCTCAAAAAATGGGTATTACTTCTGCTTTCCATACTTTTTATGGTGCCGATCATGTGCCTTTCTCAACCAACGCACTTTACATGGATACCACAGTTAAGTTTGTTAGTAAAGAATTGTACAAACAATTAACAGGTTTAATACCAACAGGAATTCAAAGTAATTCTCAAACTGCTTTTGATGTTTATCCAAATCCAACACATTCAAGTTTATACATAAGCTTACCTAAGGTTGATGATTATACCTATGAAATCAAATCACTTGAAGGAAAATCAATTAAAAGTGGTGAATTCTCGAATAGCAATGAAATAAGTGTTTCTGATATTAAATCAGGAATTTATATCCTTGTTGTTTCAGGTAAAATTAATTCGTTTACAAAGAGAATTATTATTGAGTAATGCCTAAAAAATTCTTTAAGGTTTACGACTTTGCTGAACATGGCAATGAGCCTCAAGCTATAAATTCTGTTAGAACAATTGATATTGAGGGAAAGAGAATTTGTTTAGTCAGACTAAGCGATTCTTATTATGCCATTGATGATACTTGTCCGCATGCAGGTGCACGTTTGGGCTTAGGTAAATGTGATGAAAATGGAATGGTAGTTTGCCCAATTCATAGATATAAATATGATGCAAAAACGGGTAGAGGATTACCTCAACAAGGTGATTTTGTAAATACATATGTAACAGAAACCAGAACGGATGGTGTTTATGTGGCATTTGATAAGAAATGGTGGCAAATTTTTTAAAATTTCGATATGCAGAATTGGGTTTATGATTATATGAATGATACAGTTCCATTTTATCAGTGGAGTTTGTCTCATTTTATGGCACTGGGAGTTTCATTATTGGCAATAATTTTTATTCCCTGGTATAGCAAAAAATATTTAAACGTTAAACAACAAGATATAGTTGGTTCTACTATTGGAATCACTATTACTTTAAGTCTTTTAATCTGGAACCTGCTCAATTATATGTCAGGTACCTATAGCTTACAAGAAGATCTTCCACTTCAATTATGCAGATTTTCAAACCTGACTATTTTTTTAGTGATGGTTTGGAAAAAACAATGGTGGTTCGAGTTATTATATTTTTGGTCTTTAGGAGGCATGTTACAAGCCAGTATTACTCCTGATTTACAAGAAAACTTCCCTCACTTTTTGTATATCAGATATTGGATTGGACATACAGGAATGATACTAGCAATTGTTTATGCTTGTGTTGTTTATGGAATGCGTCCTAAAGCTAAAGATATTTGGAAAGCTATGCTTGGAATAAATGTCTTTTTGGTGATTGCTGCAATAGTAAATTATTTATTAGATGCCAATTATTTCTGGATTTGTGGTAAGCCACCTTCAGCAAGTATTTTAGATTATCTAGGTCCATGGCCTTATTACGTTTTCTTTGCTGAATTTGTTGCTTTGGCAAATTTTGTGGCAGCCTATATTCCTTGGTGGATTATTGATGCAGTTGATAAAAAAGAATTGGCTTCAAAAAATAATGAATAAAATATTACCCCTTATCTTCTTCATAAGCTTTCTTTTTTTTAGTATTTCTGATGTCTTTGCTTATGATACTATAAAGAATTCATCTCCTATTTTACCTAAGAGTCAATCTTTAGGGAACCGCAAGGATGCATTTTCTTTTTCAATTGGAGTTTCGTTCTGTAAACTGAAAGCAGAGGGCGAAGGTGCTTACAATTTAATTGCAATTGGGAAGGCAAATTATGCTGTAAATACAGGCTTTTCTGCTGCTGTTTTTAGGCAATTTATACCTGTTTCTTACCGTAAGAATTTTAAAATTGGTTACGGATTGAGGTATCATCAGATGAATGCAGATGGAAATTACTCTCAGATATATTCCAATGGAGTTGAAGAAAGGTATCAGTTTAATTTTAAGTTTTCTGCAATTGAAATTCCTTTGTATGCCAAGTATAGAATTGTGAAGAAAAATCTTGGATTCGGATTTGCATTGGGAACTTCTTTTTCTGTTTTTCTTGATAAAAGCGATCAATTACAATATTTCGAGAGTTTTAATGGGGTTCAAAAACGTAATGATTATAGCGGAGCTGTTTACCTCAATAGAGCTAACGGTGAAGGCTTGATGTCGAGTTCCTTTAATACCTTTGCCGCTTTTAGTTTAGATATGCCAATTTTCGAAGAGCAAATTCTTTTTCTTGAGACAACTTATTGTCCTTATTTTAATATTGCCAATTCTTCAAAAACCTCTTTGTATCCTACTTTTACAGATTTACATGTTGGAATAAGATTCTAATTCTTATAAATCGTTTTCTTAATAGAATTTTCCTAATTTTACCTAATGGCAGATGAATGGAAAATTCTCAATGAAAAATTGAATCTCTTAATCAGAGAACAAGAACGTTTTCAGCGGGAAATAAAGGATATAAAATCCCAATTAGAAAAACTGAAACCTCAGGAAGATTCCCTTCCAATATTAGCAGTAATTGAGCCCGAAATTAATCAGGAAGTTTCACAGCCTGTCTTAGAGTCGAAACCTTTATTAGTGATTGAAGAAAAGCAGGAGCCTGAACTAATTAATCCTGTTTCAAGAAATCAAAAACTGGAAAAGTTTATCGGTGAAAACTTAATCAGCAAAATTGGAATAGCAATTTTAGTTTTAGGAGTAGGTGTTGGAGCAAAATTTGCAATTGACCACGAATTAATTAGTCCTTTAACCAGAATCATTCTTGGTTATTTATTAGGATTTGGCCTATTGGCTTTTGCATTAAAACTAAAAGAAAAGTACCATCAGTTTAGTGCAGTTTTACTCAGTGGCTCAATGGCCATCAATTACTTTTTAACTTATGCAGCTTATTCCATTTATGAACTTTTACCACAGAGTTTAGCGTTTTTATTAATGGTGATTTTCACTGTTTTTACAGTCCTAGCATCATTAAAATATAATCTGCAACTCATAGCCCATATAGGTTTGGTTGGTGCTTATGCGGTTCCGTTTTTATTGAGTAATGGTTCTGGAAAAGTTGGAATTCTCTTTTCATATGTAGGAATGATAAACCTAGGTATTTTGTTCATTGCCTATAAACGTTATTGGAAACAATTGTATTTGGTGGCCTACATTCTAACCTGGTTAATCTTTGCTTCTTGGTTTGTTTTTTCTTACAGACAAGAGCTACATCAATGGTTGGCATTTGGCTTTGCTTCTCTGTATTATCTTACTTTTTATGGGATGTTTTTGGTGTATAAAATTATTGGAAACGAGAAATTTGAACCAAAGCAGGTTTTATTAGTTTTAAGTAATTCCTTTATATATTTTGGATTTGGCTATTCGATATTAGATAGTTCTTATGCAACTAATGATTTTTTAGGCTTGTTTACTGTTTTTAATGGATTAATCCATTTTATAGTTTCATCTTATATTAAAGAAAAAGATTTGGCCGACAAGGATTTGTTTGTTGTTTTATTAGGTTTGGTGCTGGTCTTTGTTTCTATTGCTATTCCTATTCAACTCGATGGAAATTGGGTTACACTTTGTTGGGCTGTTGAAGCTGCTTTACTTTTTTGGTTAGGCAGATCGAGAAGCATTGCTATTTATGAAAGTTTATCGTATGCAGTTATGGTTTTATTCTTGTTTTCAATTTTACAGGATTGGACAAGCATGTTAAACCAAATCCGACAAGCTGATGGCGCGGTAAAATTGGTATTTAACCCATACTTTTTAGTTGGAATTTTATCATCAATATCCTTTGGTTTCATTAATTATTTTCATCAGAATACAGAATTTGAATTATTAAAAACAAAGGAGTACAAACAACTACGTGATATACTTATAACAGGAATTTTAATGCTGGTTTCATTCAATTCTTTTGCAATGGAGATTGTGAATTACTGGAATACTTTAATGTATAATTTTTTAGCTACCCACAATGAGTTTCCAGCTGATTCAATTTTAAATCCAATGATTGATGCAATGCGGTTTAAGAATATCTGGCTTATTAATTACGCATCAATTTTCTTTTTGATTTTATACTTTGCTGATGCGAAATTTGATTTTAAAATTCAATACAAGTATTTTTTATTAGCAGGAAGTGTTTTGGTTTGTATATTGTTTTTAATAATCTCTTTATATGAATTTAGTGAATTGAGAGAAGCTTATTTAATGAGATTTCAAGATACCACTCATATTTATTTGCCGTTTAGTTTATTCATTCGTTATATCAGTTTTCCTTTTGTTTTTCCATTGGTTTATTTTATAGCTAAGCAATCAAAAGAAGAATGGTTTGTACAAGAATTTAATTGGCTTCCTAATCTTTTTAAGCACCTTTTTGTACTTTGGATTTTAAGTGCTGAAATGTTACACTTTATGGATGTTTCCGGTATCGAAGGTTCATATAAATTGAGTCTAAGTATACTTTGGGGAGTATATGCATTGCTATTGGTATTTCTTGGTATATCGAAATCAAATAAATACCTCAGGTATGCTGCAATTGCACTTTTTGCGTTTACACTTTTGAAACTGTTTTTCTATGATATTTCCGGTTTAAATACAATTGGGAAAACCATTGTATTTGTATCGTTGGGTATTTTGTTATTGGTAATTTCGTTTCTATACAATAAAAACAAATCGAACTTATTTGATGAAAATAAAGAAGAATAATATAGTTTTCATTTTGGTTTTTCTTTCTGGATTGATGCCTCTTTTAGCACAAAAGGGCTTTAATTTCAAAAGAAAAATTTCAGGTGTAAAAAATGAATGGCAACAGTTGTATTTACCAATTGATATGTACAAAAATTGTAAGCCTGATTTTTCTGATATTAGAATTCAGGCTTATACCAATAAAGGTGATACTTTAATCGTTCCATATATTCTCGAAAAGGTAAATTCAATTCAAAAAGAGGAAAAAGTAGATTTTAAAATTATCAATGAATCATATCGAAACGACTGGTACTATTTTACACTGGTTTGTCCTACTGATGTTTTAGTTAATAACCTAGAATTAAATTTTGAGGAGGAGAATTTTGATTGGCATGTAAACCTGGATGCAGCAGAACAACTTGGTGAATGGATAACTATTTTGGATGATGTAAGAATATTGGCTTTTAAGAATAAGGAATCCTCTTATGTATTTTCAAAATTGAAATTTAGCGATTCAAAGTTTCCATATTACCGTGTTTCTATTCATGGAACTTCCAAGCCTAAATTGAAATCAGTATTTCTTTCCTATACAGAAAATATTCCCGGTAGTTCTATCAGTTATAAGGTAAAAAATTTTAAAGCCATTAATGATTTAACAAAAAAGGAAACGATTGTTGATTTTGAATTGGATGAGCTATTACCGGTACATTCAATTCAGCTTTTTATTAAAACACATACAGATTACTTTAGAAATACACTTCTGGAATATTCAAACGATAGTGTTTTTGTTGATTCTAAATGGAACTCTGTTTATAAGCCTTTGATGTATTCCTATATCTCATCAGATGATTATTCTCCAATAAAATTTGGGGAGTTAAGGGCTAATAAATTCCGACTAAGAATATTCAATAATGATAATGAACCTATCAAACTTGAATCAGTGCAGGTATTTGGTCCCAAGCATAAGTTAGTTGTCAGGTTGAATAATTTAACAGCTAATTATTATTTGTTTTATGGAAACAAGTTGGTACCGGCTCCGATTTATGATTTAATTAATTTCAAATCAAAAATTCCATCTGATTTAGAAAGTCTTGGTTTAGGTCAGGAATTAAAAGGTGATATTGTGCATGAGGAAATTGAAGTTCCAATTGTTCAGAAGAAAAGTTGGCTTTGGTTGATTTTAATAGCAATGGTTTTATTACTTTCCTATTTTTCATTTAAGATGTTAAAACAAGAAAAACGATGATTAAACACTTACCCTTGATTGAAAAGGTTCTTCTTTTTCAATTTTTGTTGACTTCAATATTGTTAGTTGGATTTGATTTAGTTTCAATTTGGTTTGTACTTTCTTCCATGTTATTGGCTTCTTTTTATATGATTGCTACTTATTTATTGGTATCAACTTTATTAGATAAAAAGGTAAGTGATGGTTTTGAAATAGTATTACTTCTTGCTTCACAATTATTACTTTCAATGTCAGTTGTTTCTCTTTTTTTTAAGGTGATGTCGTTTCCTGGAGCAGCGGTATTCTTAGTAGTTTCAGCTATTGGTTTATTGTTTATTTCAATTTTAATCACGCTAAAACAGGTTTCTTTTTTTAGTATTCTTTTAAAACGGACTATGTTTTTTGGATTATTATCAGGGATATTATTTTGGATGCCTATTTCTAACTGGATTCATTTTCGTTACCACAATCATCCTAAATATGCGGATGTTTATATCAAATATTTAGAAAACCCGATGGATAGCACAGCAAAAGCCAATTGGAAGAACGAGTTGGAGAACTATCATAACAACAAGTAAGGTGGCGTTTTGGCAGGCAATCTGACACTGACACATGGATTTCATCGGAATAATTTGACGTTTCATCCAAAAATTATTCGCCTTTAGGGGGTTTTAAACTGACAATAAACTAATTCGGCATAGATTTTCATGTTGATACATTCATTAAATTATAAAACATGCACGGAAGTCCTACACCTTGGTTATTATTAATACCTGTTTTAATTATTTTCTCATTAGATTATTATGTATTTCAAGGAATTCAAACCATTACACAATCCTTAAAATGGAGAACACTTTGGAATATTTTATATTGGGTAATTGCTATTTTGCCTGTTGTTTTAATTGTATCTGGATTTGGTTCAATAGGTAAACCAGGAGGATTAAGCAGTTTTCAGCAATTAGTTTTTAATTTATTCATCACCCTATTTGTTACTAAAATTTTTGTTTTGATATTTTTATTGGGTGAAGATGTTTTCAGAATTTTTACTGGAATTTTCAAAAAGGTTTCAGGTACAAGTTTAGAAGGAGCTCCACTTATGCCTGAGAGACGTGAAATGGTTTCGAAAGTGGCTTTAATGTTTGCTGCAATTCCATTTGCTTCTTTTATTTATGGAATTACAAAAGGAAAATATTCGTATAAAATTCACAGAAAAGAATTGTTTTTCAAAGACCTTCCAGAAGCGTTTAATGGCTTTACCATAACTCAAATATCAGATGTACATGCTGGTAGTTTTGATGATAAAACTGCAGTTCATGAGGGAATTAAATTAATACAGGAACTCAATAGTGATGTGTTTGTATTTACAGGCGATATGGTAAATAATAGAGCAGAAGAAATTGAGCCATTCAAAGATATTTTCGGTAGTATTAAAGCCAAGCATGGACAGTTTTCTATCCTTGGTAACCACGACTATGGAGATTATGTTGCATGGGAAAGTCCTGAGCATAAAAATGAGAATTTAAATCGCTTAAAGCAGCACCATGCTGATATGGGTTACAAATTGTTATTGGATGAACATGTCAGAATTCAAAAAGACAATGAAACAATAGTATTAGCAGGTGTAGAAAACTGGGGTAAAGGTTTTGGTGAAAGAGGTGATTTACAAAAAGCACTTCATGGCACAAACGATAAAGATTTTAAAGTTTTGTTATCACATGACCCAACACATTGGGATGAGCAGGTGAAAGTGAATCAGAACCCAATTCATTTAACATTATCGGGGCATACACACGGCATGCAGATGGGCGTAGAAATTCCGGGGTTTAAATGGAGTCCTGTTAAGTTTCGTTATAAAAACTGGGCTGGTTTAGCTACTCATGAAGACCGTCATTTGTATGTTAACAGAGGTTATGGCTTTATTGGATTTACAGGAAGAGTTGGTATCTGGCCGGAAATTACGGTTCTAACTTTAAGGAAGGCTTAGTT
>JBMLOK010000100.1:0-1229 GCA_049243005.1 Bacteroidia bacterium
GCATAGGCAAATTGTATTTCAGATGATGTTTGCTTGATATTATCATTTCCGTTTTCAATAGCTACTTCGAATTTGATGCTTTTATCTTCACCTGGCTTTTTATACCTCAGCTTAATGAAACCTACTTCGTTTTCATTGCTTCCACTTTTCAAAACTTGATTGGTATATCTTAAACTATCTGTATCATCTTCACTTTTACCAATATTTAATTTCAGTTCATAAATGGCAGTTACACCATGTCCTGCTCCTAATTCACCGGCATCTTTTTTGTCATCGTTAAAATCTTCCTTGTTTAATAAACGGTTTTCATAACCAATCAATTTGTATGATTCAACAAAACGTGGGTTGAATTCTATTTGTATTTTTACATCATTCGCAACACTTACTAAGGTGCCACCCAATTCTTTTACCAATACTTTTTTTCCTTCGAGAAGTCCGTCTATATAGTGGTAATTGCCATTTCCTTTATCGGCAAGATTTTCCATGGTTTCATCATTGATGTTTCCTGTTCCGAAACCTAGCGTGCTTAGATATACACCACTTTTTCTTTTTTCTTCAATCAAACTAACTAAGTCTTTTACATCATAAATACCCACATTAAAATCGCCATCAGTAGCAAGAATAATTCTGTTGTTTCCATCCTTCATAAAATTGTCTTGTGCAACTTTATAAGCGAGTTCAATTCCCGCACCACCGGCAGTGCTTCCTCCAGATTGTAATTTGTCGAGGGCATCAAGAATCTTAGGTTTGTTTTTACCATTTGTTGGTTCCAAAACCAATCCTGCAGCACCGGCATAAACAACCATGGCAATTTTGTCTTCAGGACGCATTTGTTCAACCAACATTTTTAGGCATGATTTCAATAATGGTAGTTTATCATCACTACTCATCGAACCCGATACATCAATTAAAAAAGTTAACATATTGGGCTTACTGTTTTCAATCTCAATTTTGGGCGATTGTAAATGGATATGTAATAGTTTTTTGTTTGATGCAAAGGGGTGATTCAGCACTTTAGACTGAATAGAAAAAGGATGTGTTAAATCTGTATTTGGTAAATCATAGGAGAAGTAATTAATCATTTCTTCTACTCTCACAGCATCAACTGGAGGTAATTGATTAGATTGTAAATACCTTCTGATATTGGAATAAGAAGCTTTATCTACATCAATTGAAAAAGTACTTAAGGGAGCACTTTTTACGCTTACAAAAGTATTATCACTTTGTTT
>JBMLOK010000101.1:0-1218 GCA_049243005.1 Bacteroidia bacterium
TCACTTAGTAGTTTTTCATTTTCATAATAATGTTTCTTTGCTTCTTTAACTTGATTTACAGAAGATAAAAAATGGCAAACCTTTAGGTTTAAATGAAAAAATTCTTTGTAAAGCTTCTTTTCTTTTAATTCTTGCTCTGTTTCTTCAATAATAGCATGGAATTGAGCTGGGTGACCAATATACATTTCCATCACGGCTTTTGAAAAATTCAACAAGTATTTTGTATGTAAAAACTCAGGATGTTTATTGTAAAACTTATCTAATTCATTGATATAATACTTCAATTCCTTTAAAGCAATAGTAGAATGATAGGTATGTTCAGTAAGACCTTCTAAAAATTCAATTATTCTAGCATCATTAGGATTAGATTTTAACTTTCCTAAAACCTCTTTATTCCTGATAATATTCCTTGCTTCTTCCAAAGAATCTATCTGAGCAAATGAGAGCTTAGCTAAAAGTGTAAAAAGAATGATTGATAGAATTTTCTTCATGAGATTGACATCAAAATAAATAAAAAAATTGGAAACCAATTAATTTCCCTGAATTTGATTAATTATTTAAATATTTAGCAAAAATATTAATTGTATTGAAAAATCAACTCCACAATTACAAAAGCAACGTTCTAATGAATACTATTGCAGCTCAATCAAAATAATTGAAAAAACAAATTCATAATAATTCAATGAAATATTCGAGTTATAAATAAAAGGTATTGAAAATTATTTCAGACATTTGGGGCATGAGTTCAAACGCAAATACCGATTATATCAGACCCACCTGGGATGAGTACTTTATGGAAGTAATGGAAGCCATAAGCAAAAGAGCAACTTGTGGCAGAGGTAGAAGTGGTTGTGTAATTGCAAAAGACAACCAATTATTGGTTACCGGTTATGTGGGTTCGCCAATTGGTTTACCTCATTGTGATGAAGTAGGTCATCAAATGAAAAAAATGATTCATGAAGATGATAGCATCACCGAGCATTGTGTGAGAACAGTACATGCAGAACAAAATGCCATTTGTCAGGCAGCAAAAAATGGTGTTGCTTTAGATGGTGCTACCTTGTATTGCAGAATGACACCTTGCCGTGTTTGTGCTATGTTAATCATCAATTGCGGAATAAAAAGAGTTGTTTGTGAAAGAAAATACCATGCAGGTGGTGAAAGCGAAATCATGTTAAAATCCGCAGGAATCAGACTCGATTTTATTCATGATGAACT
>JBMLOK010000102.1:0-4927 GCA_049243005.1 Bacteroidia bacterium
AAAGCTTCTTTGGGAGAAATTACTGGAATTGAACTCAGTTTAAAATCTTTGGAATTTCTGGTGACGATAAAATCAATTTTCGATTCTGATTTTGCACTGTTGTATTGGATTGCATCTTCAAAGTCCTTAAAATCTGAGTTTAATGAATTTTTGATTACTTCATTGCTAACATCAATACATTCAGTTAATTCTTGTAGTTCATTAAGAATTCTAATAGTCGATTGATGAGTTAATGACTTTCTTATGATATAACAAATGTTGTTGTATGAAACTGCCGAAACGTAAATTTTTATTTCTTTATTAAGAGAATAATTAAAAAGAATAGCCGCATCATCTGAAAATGGTTTTCGGTCTGAAAGAAAATCAATCAAAACATTCGTATCTAAAAAAAGATGTTTCATGAATTGTATTTTTCATTTATGGCATTCGAAAGTGATTTTTTGTAGTCGAAATCTTCAGGTAATTTTATAGAGCCTTTTAATTTCAAAATTCTTGGTGAAATTTCTTTATTTGAAACTTCACTTGTTGATAGTGACTTAAGGTAATTTTCAACTATATGTGAAAGACTTTCACCTTTGTTTTTTGCGTATTTTTTAGCAACTGAAATTACCGAATCCTCAATTGTTAAAGTAAGCTTGGTATTCATGATACGTGTTAATTTATTTCAAAAATACGTGTTATTAGGTTTATTGCAAATTTGATTTTTTATTGATTCAAACTAATTTGGTTTTAATCAAATTTATTTATTTACTCTGATAAACTTGGAGTTAAACCCATTTTTACATTAGAAATTTTGTTTAAGCTAAATCACTTTTTTATAATTCTTTTACTAATTACTTCTTCCTTTTCGGTTTGAATTACCAATAAGTAAATTCCTTCTATTAAGTCACTTGTATTTAGTTGTAGCGAGTTTAATCCTTTCGAAAATTCTGTTTGATTTTTGAAGGTGGTAAGCAATTGTCCGTTAATATTATACATTGATATGCTTAATTTCTGTGTTTCCTTCAGCTCAAATTCAAGATTTAAGTTTGATTCAGTAGGGTTTGGAAAAACATTATAAAATTCAATTGCATCTGATTTTTGTTGGCAAGCTTCAAAGTAAATACATTGAGTGCTAGGTTTATGCAATATGAATACTTCTTTGTATTCCTTTTTTAAATCCTTTTTAATTCTTTCCGGAAGCGCATTAAACAATTTATCATTCGGTTCATACCATAAAATAATATCAGCCCGATACTGCATTTTATTTTCATCAGTTTTTTCCTCTCCTGATTTAACAAGAATTGGAATGTAACCAGGAAGTTTTTCTATCAGTTTTTTTTCTGCATTTTTTCTGGCTTCAATAGCTTTGGGATAAGTATTTGGATTTAAATGATGTTCTCTCATGTATTTCATATCTGCTTCCGTTAAGCCATTATCTAGACTATAACTTAACCATTTTTGTCCCAAATCATCTGTTACTAAAGTTGGAATAGGAATTGATTTATAAATACTATCAGCATCCTTTTTAGGCATATTAGAAACAGGTAAACTAAATTCGGATGGATTTTTAAAACTATCACTTAAATTCATAGTCAGCTTATTCCCAAAACTTACTTTAAATTTTGGTCCAAATACAGGTAAATCATTATTTTCTTTTAGATTAAATGTAGTTGTGGTACCATATTTCGAGTAATTAGTATAGATTAAATTACCTTTTTCAGTTGTAGCAATTGGTACCTTTATTTCTTTATTTTCAATAGTAATTCCCAAGCTTTTTAGTTCTTCATTATTTAATTCAATTACATGAATGTTTTTCAAATTGATAATCCGCTTGGCAAATGTTGTTTTAATAGAATCACTTGGACTTTCTTGTTTGTTATAATCAAGTTCTGAAAATATGAGTTGATCTCCTACTTCTTGTTTTATTTGCTTGTTTTTGGTTTGTTTAACTGGAGTTTTAGCATTTCGTTTTTGAATAGATTTTACATCAACAGTTTTATTTTTTACAGGCAACAATTGATTCAGTTTTGTTTCCGGTTTTGCTTGTGTTGAAGTGTTACTGACTTTGACATCATTTTGAAAAAAAATGTTCATCCAAACAACTAAAATTAATAAGGTACTCATAGTGATAATTATTAAAAAAAGGAAATTATTCGAAATAGGTTTAAGATTCGATTTGGGCTTATTCCCAAGGTTTTTGCTTATATCAGAAAGGCTTAAAATTGGCTCTTCATTTATAGCATTTTTTATAAGCTCATTTAAGTAATTTTCAGGATTCATTTTTTGCTCCTTTCTCTGCTTGAATGAGCAGTTTTAATTGTTGACGTGCTTGGTATAAAGTTGATTTTACTTTTGATTCCTCAATATTTAAAATTTGAGAAATTTCAGCATAACTAAACCCTGAAATTTCAAAAAGAGTAAGCGCTTCTTGTTCAATAGGACTTAATTTCGAAAGCCAGAATTGAAGTTCAAGCTTTAATAAATTACTATCTGTTTCCCGATTGCCAATTTTATCCTCAAGTTGATCTTCATTCCACATGCCTTTGAACTTGTTTCTTCTATGTGATTTTAAAAACAAACGATGAGCAATTCCAAACAGAAAGAAAAGAAACTGATCATGAGATTTAATTTGATCAAATTTTTCGAAAGCAATTAAAGTGGTATCACTAATTAAATCTTTTGCCTCATCTTTATCCCAGACCAAAGTTTGTACATACCTGCAAAGTCGAGGATGCAAGGGCGTATACAATTCCATAAATTTATCTTTTTTAGATTGGTCCAATTCCTAATTCTTTGTATCAGTAAGTTCCATAAGGGTAGGGGAAAGTTAGAAATATGACTAAAATAAATCTTATTATGCTCATAATGAGCTTGAAAGTTTTGTTTTTGGAGATTAGTTTATATTCAATGTTTACGACTTTAAGGCAAGGAATTGACACAAAAAAAGCTGCCCGAAAGCAGCTTTTTTTAATATGATGGATTGAAATTAATCTCTTCTTCCCATATAAATTTGTACATAATACAACAATGTGGCAATTGATGCGATGGCTGCAACTACGTAAGTCATGGCTGCCCATTTTAATGCATCTTTAGTCATTGGATATTCTTCATCTCTTACCATGCCTCTGTCGCTTAACCAAGCTAAAGCTCTTCTGCTGGCATCAAATTCTACCGGTAATGTAATTACTGAAAAGAATGCAGTTACAGCAAATAATACGATTCCCAATAATAACAATGAAGGGAAAGTATACATGGTGAAAATACCTGCAATTAATATCCATTGTACCCATTTAGAAGCAAAACTTACTACTGGTACTAAGCTTGATCTAAAGGTTAACCAGGCATAAGCATTGGCATGTTGTACTGCGTGTCCACATTCGTGTGCGGCGATGGCTGCTGAAATTACACTGCGGCCATAAAATACATCATGACTCAAATTCACAGTTTTGTCTTGAGGATTGTAATGGTCGGTTAATTGTCCTTCAGTACTCAAAACCTTTACATCGTAAATGCCGTTTTCGCGTAACATTTTTTCAGCAATTTCTCCTCCGGTTAATCTGTTGCTTAATGCTACTTCTGAATATTCTTTAATTTTTGATTTGAATCTCCAGCTTACCAATAAACTTAGTAAGAATGGAAGGATTAAATAAACTATGTATGACATGATTTTAAATTTTTATAAATTGATGTTTACAAACTACGTACCAATCGCACCAAAATTAAAATGATGGCAAAAAGGAACATATAAATGCTGATTCTGTTGATTCCATGCATCATTTTTAAGTTAAATGATGACGGACTGTCAGGATTTGGCTTTTTCCAGAATTGTAAATACGACAGAAATTTCTCCCACATAATGCAAAATATTAGATTACAAATTTACTATTAAACAATCAATACTCATATTGTTTTTTGAAATGGTTTAAGTTGACTTAAAAATATTTTTAGATTAGTCTAAAAATTATATATTTGCCATTATGTATTCATTTACAGAGGAAAACTACTTAAAAGCCATTTACAAACTGCAGGAAAGACATGAAGATGCAGTCAATACGAATTCAATTGCTGCTTCTTTGGAGACTAAAGCAGCTTCTGTAACCGATATGATTAAAAAATTGTCGGCGAAAGATTTATTGGTTTATGAAAAGTACAAAGGCGTTCAATTAACAGCTTTGGGAAAACGAATTGCCATTGATACCGTAAGAAAACATCGTTTATGGGAAACATTTTTGGTAGAAAAACTTAAGTTTTCATGGGATGAGGTACATGAGTTGGCAGAAGAATTAGAACATATTCAATCAGAAAAACTCATTGATAAATTGGATGAATTTCTTGGTTTCCCTGCACATGACCCACACGGTGATCCTATTCCACAACGTGATGGTGTGATTAAACAAAGAAGTCTTTTTTTATTGAGTGAATTAGTTGATGGGCAAAAAGGTATTGTAAGCGGAGTTGTTGATCACAGTTCAGTTTTTCTTCAATACCTCGAAAAAATGAATTTGGTTTTGGGTAAACAAATTTTCGTAACAGAACAAAATCAATTCGATAAAAGTTATCAGATTTTATTAAATGAAACAGAAAACCTGCACATAAGTGTAGAGGTTGCTAAAAATGTATTGGTGAGGTTAATTTAATATGTCAGAAAAATCATTGAGTGAAGTCCACGAATCGGTGGATGTAAATAAAACCAAAGGTAGATTCAGAAAACTACTGGCCTTTATTGGTCCTGCATATTTAGTGAGTGTAGGGTATATGGATCCGGGTAACTGGGCAACTGATATTGCCGGAGGTAGCAGGTTTGGTTATAGTTTAATCTGGATACTTTTAATGAGTAATCTCATGGCTTTGTTGTTACAAAGTCTAGCTGCTCGTTTAGGTATAGTAAAAGGCTGGGATTTGGCTCAGGCAAGCCGACAACAATATCCGACTTGGGTAAATGTTT
>JBMLOK010000103.1:0-1604 GCA_049243005.1 Bacteroidia bacterium
TTTAAAGAAGATAAATCTTTTCCTTTAAATGGATCTGTTCCAAAAACTTCTAATGAACGAATAGCGGTTGGTGCAGTATAAAAAGTATTAACCTTATGTTTTTCAATTAAACTCCAGAATCTTCCTGCATCAGGAAAAGTAGGAATGCCTTCGAACATTACTGTTGTGGCGCCATTTAATAGAGGACCATAAACTATATAACTATGTCCTGTAACCCAACCTATATCGGCAGTGCAACAGAATACATCTCCATCCTGGTATTGAAATACATTTTTAAAAGTATAAGCAGAATAAACCATGTAACCTGCAGTTGTATGTAAAACTCCTTTTGGTTTTCCTGTTGAACCTGATGTATATAAAATAAATAATGGGTCTTCGCTTCCAACTGATTCTGCAACATGTTCATCTGAAGCCAAAGCCATTAAAGTAGACCAATCCAAATCACGACCTTCTTTCATTTCTTTATGAAAGTTTTTGTGGTTATAAACGATACATGTTTTAATGCTTGGTGATTTTTCCATTGCTTCATTAGCAATTTCTTTCAAATCAATTTTCTTTTCACCACGATGCATTCCATCAGCAGTAATTAAAAAAGAACAATCAGCATCCACAATTCTATCAGAAAGAGATTGAGATGAAAAACCTGCAAAAACAACTGAATGCACAGCACCAATTCTCGCACAAGCAAGCATAGCAACTGCAGCCTCAGGAATCATAGGCATATATATACAAACTCTATCACCTTTTTTTACTCCTAAAGAAATGAGTGAATTCGAAAATTTGTTTACAAGAACAGATAGTTCCTTATATGTTAATTTTCTATACTTATCATGTGGATTATTAGGCTCCCAGATGATTGCAGTTTGATCACCTCTGCTTTCTAAATGTCTATCAATACAATTTTCAGTAATATTTAAAACACCACCATCAAACCATTTGATTTCAGGTGTATTGAAGTTCCAATCTAGAACTGAACTCCATTTCTGCTTCCAGCTAAATGTATCTGCTACAGCCGACCAGAAAGACTCGGGATTTGTAATGCTTTCCTGATAAGCAGCCTGGTACTCATCGAAGGTTTTTATTTGTGGTATCATTGGTTCTTTTTATTAAAATCAAATTTGGTATTGTAGTATCAAAGTAAACACGACAAAAATCAAATTCCACCTGTTTTTATGCTAAATAAATATAGCACGAAGAATCAACTAGTTTTTTCCTACTGAATTAAAGAATTGAAGTAATGTATCTTCTTGTTTCTTTTTACGGATTGTTTCTTCCAAATCATAAGGTTTTGCAGCTCTATCCTTACAATTTGTTAGCGCACATGTTTCACAAATATGGTTAACCTCAGAACGAACAATTGAAGCATCATCGGCAAACTTTACCTTTTCCAATAAATCCTTATTAACTAAAAAACCAATACTAATGCTACTGTTTAAGTTTTCATCAATTTGATGAGGTCTGGCAATACTTATAAGCAAATACTCGTAATCAGTATCAATGTATTTCGACCTTTGAACATGTATCAAAGGCTTATTAGCAATACCACGCTTTTTCTCCCTTTGTTTGGTTAATTCAGCCAAACTTCTGATGGCAGCCCATCTTCT
>JBMLOK010000103.1:1704-6884 GCA_049243005.1 Bacteroidia bacterium
TATTCAAATCCTCTACAATCTCATCGTAAGGCATTAAAACTGCATTGGCAAAATAGGAAGCTTTAAAGTTATTTAATGCCTCTTCAAAACTCTTAACCCTAACTATTGTAGAAGTATGAGGTCTTTCTTTTAATCCCAGCACACAGTATCCCAATTCCCTGGTAATTTGAAAGCATTTTTGTGATTCCTTTAAAGTTGGATTGAGGTAATAAATACTCTGTTTTCCATTAACTGTTAAGGAGCGAAATTCACTTAAACCTTTGTCTTTAAAAGACTCATCAACTATAACTTTATAATTATACTTTTCTTCTAAAATCTGAATTAAACTAGCAGATTGAGAAAGTTTTGCTCTGGTTAAACCTGTTTGTTTAATGAATGAAACTACTGCCACTTCAAGTTCTTCAAAATAATTCATGTGAAGTTCCTGATAAGCCCTGAGCGCTCTGAAATAAAACTGCTCACTGGTTAGCTGATAACTTCTGGCAATCTCAATTAAGGTTGTGATGAAAGCATTCACCTTTGCAGGAGCAGCTGCAATCATCTCAATTAACTTATTAGCTTCAATACCAAATAAACCTAATGGAAACTGACTTAATAAATCTGAATTGATTGCCTGCATTGCTGGGGCCAATGCCTTATTTACTTTAAGAGAAACCAACTGATCATAAGGAATAGATAAGGCTTCAGCTAAGGCAAGAATTTTATCTGATTTGGGATATTTCTTTCCCTTTTCAATTTCGTTAATATATGATAAACTAATTCCTGACTTTTTACTTAAATCGAGCAGAGAAAATCCCTTGGCATTTCTCAATTGCCTCAACTTTAAACCGAAGATAATCTGTACTTGATCGTTTTTTTTCACCTAACTATACCCTTTAGCAAAAATATTTCTATTCATCCAAAACTAAGGAAATTCAAGGGATGTACAAGAATCAAAAGAAAAAAAATCGCAATTCGCGAAAATATTCTTTTAGCGAAATTTCGCTATTTCATTTTTTTTACTAATATTTGCATTGAAGAAAATTCTCAATGAGAATTCAACAATTGGATTACAATAAATTTTGATTGATATAATCCAATTCCTTGGAGGGTGGTTCTTTCAGGGCATTGGTTAGGTTTGGTAAAAGCCTGCTGAGCATATCAGCAGGTTTTTTTTATTCTGCAGCCAGCAAATCGTTCACCTTCAACATTAAGGCTCTTGTTGAATAAGGTTTGGTCATATAAAAATCTGCACCAAAACTCATTCCCTTTTGAATATCACTTTCTTTTGATTTCGCTGATAAAAAGATGACTTTACATGCAGCTAATTCTGGGCTCTTTTTGATATAATCACAGATTTGATAGCCATCTATATCCGGCATCATGATGTCTAAAACTGCTAAATCAGGTTTTTGGGTTTTAACAATTTCCATTGCCTCAGTTCCGTTTCTGGCAATAAAAACCTCATAACCACTTTTACGCATTAAAAACTCAAGCGATAATAAAATATTAGGTTCATCATCTGCTACGAGAATTCTTATTTTATCAACTTTAGTCATATCAGTAAAATTAGGCCTTTAACTTGGGAATTGTAAAAACAAAGGTAGCACCTTTTCCGCTTTCACTCAATACTCTTATTTCTCCTCCATGCAATTCAACAATTTTTTTGCAGATTGCCAATCCTAAACCACTTCCTTTGGGCTTTCTAACTGTTTGATTTCTTGCCTGAAAAAACTTCTCAAATATCAATTGCTGGTATTCATGAGATATTCCTTTTCCATTATCATCAACAGAAATTTCCAAAAAATCACCTGAATTAATTACCCTCAATACAATTAATCCATTGGGTGGTTCTGTAAATTTAACAGCATTCGACAATAAATTAATCACCACCTGCATCACTTTGTCTTTATCAATTAAAAACTCAGTTTCATTTAAATCAATTTTAGTTTGTAAATCAATTCCTTTGTCTTTCACCAATTGCAAAATCGAATCGGAGCACTCCTTCATGATTTCAACAATATTCTCTTTGTTTAAATTCAGTTTTTGTTTTCCTGAATCATATTTTTCTAAATCCAAAACCTGTGATATCAACCTGGAAAGTCTATCTGTTTCTTTGTTGATGATTTGAAGATATTGCTGACGTTCTTCCAATTCAATATCAGGATTATCAAATAAAATCTCAGAAAATGCCCTAATTGATGTAATTGGCGTTCTTAATTCATGAGTTACTGTTGCTAAAAAATCATCCTTTAACTCATCAATTTCTTTCAAAATAAAATTCGCATCTTCAAGCTGTTCTTTGGCCTTTTTCAATTCCCTATTCACCAACATTAATTGCTGCGATTCTCTAAGAATATCCATTAATTCAGCCAATTTTATTTCTTCTTCCTTAACAACCGAACCCAACATAATTCTGGCAGAAGCTGAGCCTATAATTCCTGCTAAAACCCTTTCAACATAAGCAACTAATTTTGGATCTGCTTTATTCTGATTGAGGTCTAAATTATTTCTTGCTGCAAAATTCTGAATGGCTGTTTTGCTTCGTTGCTCTCCAAGAAAATTTGCCAGTAATGATTGCATATCAGGGATACTGGCAATTCCTTTCCAAATTGCAGTAGTATCCATAATTTTTTCGTACTTAAAAATATCTACAAAAATTTCAGCCTGATTTTGCTCAGTAGCACTTTGTTTTGTCCATAAGGATACGGTTACATACAAACCAAGATTTATTATCAAACTAAAAAACATAGAATGTACAATTGGACTAAACTCTGTCATGCCAAACAATGCATTTGGCTTTAACCATTCAATTCCAAAAGGACCATGTAAAACAAAATCCTGAGTCAAAATATTAGAGCCGGTTAATGAAGGTAAAACCAACGTATAAAACCAAATGACGAACCCAGCAATTAGGCCTGAAATTGCACCCGTTTTATTTCCTTTTTTCCAATACAAACCTCCAAAAATTGAAGGGGCCAATTGAGCTACAGAAACAAATGAAATCAATCCAATAGAAACCAAAGAATAATATTTACTTATATAATGGTAATAGCCATAAGCAGTACCTAAAATCAATACCATACCAATTCTTCTTGAATTCAATAAAATTCTGCTCAAACCCAATTGAGGATTAAGCTTTAAATATTCAGAGCCCAACAAAGCAGGAATAACCAAGTGATTACTAAACATGGTACTGAGCGCAACTGTTTCAACTATAATCATACTAGTTGCAGCAGCAAATCCTCCAATAAAAACAACCAAAGCCAGAAGCTTATTGTTTGCCAAAAGTGGAATATCCAAAACAAAATAATCGGCATTTACTGATAAACCTTCGAACAACATATGGCCACTAAATGCAATTGGTAAAACAAAAATATTAATCAACAATAAATACAATGGAAACAACCAAATAGCTTTTTTCAAGTGATTTTCATCTGTATTCTCTACTACAGCAACTTGAAATTGGCGAGGCAATAAAGTTGCTGCAATACCTGATAAAATACTCACCCAAAACCAATCTGAATATCCGGAAACAGGCTTTACGGTAAACAGCTTTTGATAGGATACGAAATTTGATGCCCTAGTGAAAATATCACCAAAACCATCAAACATTACCCAAGTAACATAAATCCCAACAGATAAAAATGCAAGCAATTTTATGATGGATTCGAAAGCCACCGCAGCAACCATTCCGCTATGTTGTTCATTACTTTCAATCCGACGTGTACCAAATAAAACTGTAAATGCAGCCATAAAAACAGCAACAATTAATGCAGTATCACTAAACAATAAATAAGAAGATGATTTGTGTTTAAAATCAGCACTGATAATGATATCAAAGCTTTCTGCAATTGCTTTTAACTGCAAACTGATATAAGGTATAACACCTAGAAAACATAAAACAGTAATGATACTTGCCAATGAAATATTCTTACCATATCTCGATGAGATAAAATCGGCAATAGTTGTAATACGTTGGGTTTTGCAAATTCGAATAATTTTCCTCAAAACGAATATCCATATAGGCGCAACCAATGTGGGACCAATATAAACTGCTAAAAAATCAAAGCCATCTTTACTTGCTTTTCCAACTGAACCATAAAATGTCCAAGCAGTGCAATAAACAGCCAATGATAATGCATAGATATAAGGATTATTAAAAATTCTTTTCCCGGCTATTTTTTTACCTTCCACATAGTAAGCAATAAAAAAAAGCAATACCAGGTAAACAATCGAAGCTAATATGACAATCCAACTACTCATTATTTATTTACAATTCTATAGATGATAAAAATGAATAGTACCCAACAGACAAATAAATAAACGAACAATACAGGTATTCCAAAAAGCATTTTAGGCTGATTGGCAATACTTAGAAACGGATAGTTTAACAGCAACAAAAACAGTAAAGAAACTACTGAAAGTTTTGCTGATCTATTCTTTGTGTTCATTAAAATATCATTTGAATTAGGGAAACAAGTTATAAAAAATCTAAAACAAAAAGGCGAGACAAATAAAATGCCTCGCCTTTGTTGTTTATCAGATTGGTTTAAAGCTTAGATCAACCAACAGACAAAAAATCAAATATTAATTTCTATCGTACTCACCTTTCATAGAGTACAAACCGAAAATAATTAAACCAAAAGCAATTGGAAGAAAGATACCAATGATAATTCCCCATTGTAATTGAACATTCAATTTTGCTGCCGATGCTAAAGCCTTTGCAGCTTCATCGGTTGCAGCCAAAATTTTTGTATCAGCAGCTGCAATTTTAGCAAATGCTTGAGTTAGCATAAATATAACGGCGGCAGGACCTAACAAAATCCAAACAACGCCTAAAAATCTTCTTAGATTATTCATTTTAAAAAATATTATTAATTGTGGATATACTCATTTTCATCGTCCATTACATCTTCATCAATTTTGTTTGAAAGATATAGTGTACCAATAATTAAACAAACAACTGCAATTCCAATTGGATACCACAATCCTGCTAATGGAGAGCCTGTAGGATTTTCAGCGGTTTTAGTGTATTCTATAATTAATGTTGAAATAAATGGAACCAATCCGCCAAATACACCATTACCTACGTGATACGGCAATGACATAGAAGTATAACGGATACGTGTAGGGAATAATTCAACAAGGAATGCCGCAATTGGACCATAAACCATAGTTACATATATAATCTGAATGAA
>JBMLOK010000104.1:0-21066 GCA_049243005.1 Bacteroidia bacterium
TAATGCTTTTACCACTTAACTCACTAAGTATTGATGCAATATCTCCAAATGAATAAGATTTAGAATCGGTAAGTTGGTAGGTTTTGTTTTCATGATTCCCATCAGTAAGAATATTTGCTGTTGCCTCAGCTAAATCACTTCTTAAAACAAATGGAACTTTACCATCACCTGCAGGAAAATAAATTCCTGTTTCTAGAACATTTTCTCCTAAAAACATTGGTATTACTTCAGCATACAAAGAGTTTTGTAAAAAGGTGTAAGTTAAACCGGATGATTTAATATAATCCTCTGTTAAAAAGTGATCACCAATCATTGGTTTTAATGGAGAATGTTCTATGTCTTTTAAACTTACGCCAGTATAAAAAATATGTTTCACCCCAGAATTTTTGGCAGCATCAATTACATTTTTATGTTGACCAATTCTATTATTGAAATCACTTGATGAAATTAATAGGAGTTTAGAAATGCCATCAAAAACATTTTTTAAAGATTCTGTTTGATGGTAATCACCAATTCTGATATCTACACCTAAACCGGCTAAATCTTGTACTTTAGATGCATCACGAACCAAAACAGCAATTTGATTTGCTTCCACTTTTTTTAAAGCATTTAGAACAATCTGGCGACCTAATTGACCGCTAGCACCTGTAATTAAAATTTTACTCATTTTGTTATTTTTTAAATTTATTGATTAATAATAGTTATTAACTTACTTTTGTATAGCAAAGGTAAATAGAGGCTTTAGGCGAAACAAGAACTTGCCTGAAGGTGCTTTACTTACCTGAGAGTTAGTTAAACTGATAACCAAGTGAATAAAATGGTAAATGATTTTAAAAATTCTGAAACCGGAATTTTGAATTGTCCTGTAAGAGGTGTCTTAGATAGATTTGGTGATAAATGGTCGATTTTAATATTGATTGTTTTGGGAGAAAAAAATCGCTTAAGATTTAATGAAATCAATAAAGAAATTGGTCCCGATATTTCACAAAAAATGTTAACGGTTACTTTAAGGTCATTAGAGGCAGATGGATTGGTAAGCAGAACAGTTTATCCGGAAGTACCACCAAGAGTTGAATATGAAATTACTGATTTAGGGAAATCATTGGTACCTTATATTAATTCATTGGCAAAATGGGCTAATGAAAATATGGATACGATTAAAGAATCAAGAAAAAAGTTTAATGTTTGATTTTAGAGATAGGTTTGAATTGATGTTTTCAACATACTAATTAATTCCTCATCCATAAATTCATATTCATCTGGAATATCCAGCACATCAATTTGAGGTAAATCCAAATAGGAAAACATTTCTCTTAATTTGTTTTTTTGATTCTTTTCCATCACTAAAACAAGTTCAGCCCAGTTCATATCGTTTTCAGAAACTTTTCTTACACTTGAAGGACTAATTCCTGCAGAGCGAATTTCAAGTCGAGGATCATTTTTAAAAATGAATTCTGCTGTTCTGCTTCGCTTTTTATTTCTGCCACAAAGTACTAAGAGCTTGAGTTTACTTGTCATGATTCACAATTTTAAACAGAATATTTTAACTTTTGATGAATTTGATAAATATTGATATACGATTATCCGCTTCTTTACCTAAGAATAAGATTGTCGAAACTTTATGGCTGATTATTATTAGTTTAAATCAACCTAAACCACTAAAGATGAAATTATGTGTTATGTTTCTTCTAGCAAGTTCTAAAACCCAGAATGGGTGACATGATTATAGAAATTAAAATACGGAGCAACAGCCCCCCCAACTCAGAAACGTGGACCTTTGGTCCGCGTTTCTGAGTTGGGGGGATTTGGTTTACAGCATTTTTCTATAAACATGTGACCACCTTCAGGGTCACTAATTTCATTGAATAGAGTAATTTAATTTCAAAACTTTTTGAAAATGATTCTCAATCAAACAAAGATTTATGTAATTTACAATTGGTAAACATGCGGATATTCGTATATTGATATTTACTATTTTACAAAACAATTAAAAATTTACTACGTACTTTGTCTCAATGCATATTATAAGTGAATGGATTTCTGCACATGGTGATTTTTTATATTCTTATGCTTTTTTGAAGACAGGGAATAAGGAAACTGCAGAGGATTTGGTTCAGGAAACACTTATATCTGCCTTTAAATCAATTGATGGCTTTAAAGGAGAAAGTTCACCAAAGACTTGGTTAATAAGCATCCTCAAGTACAAAATTATAGATTATTACAGAAAAAAGGAGGTTCTTAAAAATTCTGAATCATATTTAAATGAAACAGAGAATGAATTTAATACTTCATTTTTTGAGGAATCTTCTACCTCTTTTGCTCATTGGAAAAAAGAATCTGCGCCCCAAAATTGGTTAAGTGAAAATGCGGCCGACAATCAACTCTTGAACAAGGAAATTTTGGAATGGATTCAATATTGTATCAGTAAAATCCCAATCAAATTAAGGCCTGTATTCTTTGCCAAATACATGGAAGAAAGAGATGCTGAAGAAATTTGTAAGGAATTTGGAATTAGTCCGTCTAACTATTGGGTGATGTTACATCGCTCTAAATTATTGATGCGGGCTTGTTTAGAAAAAACTTATTATGGAAAGAAATTATGAGGACAAAATTACTGTTTAACTGCAAACAAACGAGTGCTTTAGCCGATCGTTTTCATGATAAGCAACTAGGCTTTATAGAGAAATGGAAAGTTAAAATTCACTTGAATGTTTGTGATTCATGTAAGAATTATTACGTTCAATCAGAATTGCTTAAAGTTGAATTGAGTAAGTTTATTTCAAATTTGCAAGAAACTCCGACTCACCAAATGAGCGATGATAAAAAGAAAGAAATTGAAAATGCAGTGCTTAATGAATTAGGTTTATAAGAAACACTTTTTTAGGTTAAGTTTATAAATAGAAAATGGACCTCTTCAAAACCAATGGAAACTAAATTAAACAAGTAGAATTTAGTTTTTCATTATCTTAAATGATTGACCATTTATTTTTAATAAATAAACCCCCATTTCTTTTTCAGAAATATCAATTGTATTTGAGTTTTCTGATAAATAGCCTTTTAAAATTAACTTACCTGTGATATCAAATATTTCATAATCCGCATGATTGTTTATACTCGTTTCAATAGTGAATATTCCATTTGTTGGATTTGGAAATATTTGTATGAAATCATTCTTATCTATTTTAGGTAAATTAGTTTTAATCATATCTAAACAATCAGAAGTGATTGAACAGTTGTTTTTACTGATAGTAGCTGCATAAGTGCCACTTTTCTTCAATACAAAATATTGGTTTCTTTCACCAGCTATTTGTTCAAAGTTTTTGTTACAATCTAACCATTGATAAGCCGCTCCGTTTTGATTTGCAAAAATTGTATCTCCATTTTTACGAAGAGTTGAATCTAAAATAATGATGTCTAATGTTAATGTTATGATGCTATCACATCCTTGCATATTAGGGATGGTATCAAAATAGGTTCCGGATTTTGAATAAGTTTTATTGTTCCAAAATAATCTGTTACAAGCCGATTCTTCAAAGGAAGAAGTGGTTTGGTTGCCAATAATTAAGCTACAAATACTTATTGAATCACAATTTGTGTTAACTGAAAAAGTATCGGTATAAATTCCTGCATTCCATCTATATGCACCTTGTAGAAAAATACTATCACCTTGACAAATACTAATTTGGTTATTAGTTGTAGAATAACATTTTTGATTCACTAACAAAGCCTTGTAGGCATTTATTCTTCCATATCCGTAGTACCTGTCCCAGCCTACAACATCTTCAATTGGGTCGCCAACTGTATCTTCGGCTGATGCTTCAATAATAGCTTTTATTTGGGCTGGTGTCCTCGAATTGTTTTGTGATAACAATAAAGAAGCTAAGCCTGCAACATGCGGAGCTGCTTGCGATGTTCCTCCCCAATAACCATTATAATTTGTATTTGATAAATGGTTAAGTGCATAGATATAATTTCCGGGCGCTACAACAGAAATATGATTTCCATAATTACTGCCGCTGCTAGCACTCCAGAAAAATGGTGCAGTCCTTTTGTCGTTTGGATTGGTTGAACCAACAGCAATTACCCCTGGATAAGCAGCGGGATAATAGGTAACTGAAGAATTAGTATTCATCATACAAGCAACAATGGTTACGCCATTGTCTAAGGCATAAGTTACAGCATTTTGTAAGGTAGTTGATGCCGAGCTACCGCCTAATGACATATTTATAACTTTAGCACCATTGTTTACAGCATAATAAATCGCATCTGAAAACCATGAGTATAAGCCGGAATTACTTGAGTTTAGAACTTTTAAATTCATTAATTTACAATTCCAGTCTACTCCTGCATAACCTATTGAATTGTTTGCATTTGCTCCAACAATACCTGCTACACAAGTCCCATGACCCAAATCATCGCTGGGCATATTGTCTAAGTTTACAAAATCCCAGGCATAAAAATCATCAACATATCCATTTAAGTCATCATCAATTGAATTGTTGGGTATTTCGTTTTTATTAGTCCAGATTCTTCCTGCAAATTCAGGATGGTCAAGTTTATTGCCACTATCTATTATTGCTACAACAATATTGGTATCACCTTGCTCAATATCCCAGGCACTTTTCATTTGTATATCTGCACCGGGAATTGCGGTTGAAAGAGGAAATGTTCCATTATTACTTAAAGACCACTGTCTGCTAAAGTATTGGTCGTTGGGAGTACCACCGCCGGTTCCTTCATGGTCCTTTTCTGCATATTCAACTAAACCGGAGTTGATATATTCTTCAATTACTTGTTCAAGATTTGTTGTGGAAGGGAATTGAATTGTATAATAACTTTTAGTTTCATTTTTGCCTGAAACATGTTTTTCAATACGAATAGCTTGATTGAAAAAATGAATGCTGTCTATTTTATTGGCAGGCAGCATTTTTTGTTTATTCAATGATAACTGAAAGTTTTGAGTAGAAGATTTAAACTTTACAATAATTTGCTTATTAGTAATAGGACTTTGAGCTTTACAAATTAATCCAAATAAGATAAAAAATAGGGTATAAACTGATTGTTTCATAAGTTGTTTTTTAATGATATGCTTTGGATTGAACTTCAATTTTTAACTACTAATCTATGTTAAAGTAACAAATAAAATCTTGGTTTTCAAAATTTAAGACTTTAAACAATTTCAATTTTTACTTGTTTGTGTATTTTAAGAATATTTTGTAAGGTTTGTTAAAATCAAACGACTAAACATTATATAAATCAAACTATTTATGAAAAATCTTCAATTATTATTTAGCTTTTTAATAGTGTTATTAAGTCTGGAATCTTGCGCTCAAAAGCAAAATTCAAACAAACAAATTGCTCAAAGTGCAAGCGGTTCTATAGTAAAATCTGATGATGAATGGAAAAAGGAATTATCAGAAGAGCAATATTATGTACTTCGTCAGAAAGGTACTGAAGCACCATACACAGGAAAACTTTTGATGAATAAAGAAAAAGGCGTTTACAAATGCGCTGCTTGTGGAAATGAATTATTTACTGATGATATGAAATTCAACTCGCATTGCGGTTGGCCAAGTTTTGATAAGGAAATCAAAGGTGGTAAAATCAAAACCGTTACAGACAATAGTCATGGTATGCAAAGAACCGAAATTATGTGTGCCAAATGTGGTGGGCATTTAGGGCATTTGTTCGATGATGGTCCTACTGAAACAGGCCAAAGGTATTGTGTTAATTCTGTTTCATTGGATTTTGTTAGTGAGAAAGAATTGGCAACTGAAAAGAACTCTAAACCAAAACTAGATACACTTGTATTAGGTGGTGGATGTTTCTGGTGTGTTGAGGCCGTTTATGAAATGTTGGAAGGAGTTAAATCTGTTGAATCAGGTTATTCTGGTGGTACCGACAAAAATACTACTTATGAAGATGTTTGTTCAGGAGCAAGTGGACATGCAGAGGTAGCGCAAATTGTTTTTGACCCATCTGTGACATCATTAGAGGAGGTTTTAGAGGTGTTTTTTACAGTACATGACCCAACAACATTAAATAGACAAGGAAATGATATTGGAACACAATATAGGTCGGTTATTTTTTACAAGGATTTAAATCAAAAGCAAATTGCAACCAAAATCATCAATGATTTGAACAAAGCAAAAGCCTATCCTTCAAAAATTGTAACAGCAGTAGAACCATTCAATTTCTTTATCAGAGCAGAAGAATACCACCAGGATTATTACGCTCAAAATAAACAAAAAGGATATTGCAGATTGGTTATTCAGCCTAAAATAGAAAAGTTTGAAAAAGTATTTGCCAATAAAAAGAAGAAGAATTAATAAAAATAGAATCCAATTTCAAAACCTACAAGCTTTGAAATTGGATTTTTTATTTCTTGAATTTCTTCAATATTTCCTCTGTTTCAAGACAGTTTAAACAGGCTTCTTTTGTTAAACCACCTTTTCTCGCTACAAGTGTACCATAATACATATCCAGAAAACCATCTACCTCATGTGCATCCGGGTTGATACTCAACATCACACCTTTTTCCATTGCATAATCAATATATCTCCAATCTATATCCAACCGGTATGGATTGGCATTTATTTCAATATGAACGCCATTTGCTGCACAAGCATCTATTATTTTTTTATGGTTGATGGGATATCCTTCTCTCATCAATAATAATCTTCCTGTAGGGTGTCCTAGTATGGTTGTATATGGATTTTCAATTGCATTTAATAGCCTCATCATGGCTTTTTCTTCAGTCATTTTAAGATTACTATGAACAGAAGCTACAACATAATCAAAGGTCTTTAGTACATCATTATCATAGTCAAGACTACCATCATTTAAGATATCACATTCAATTCCTTTAAATATTTTAAAGTTGGGATATTTAAGATTTAGCGCATCGATTTCTTTTTGTTGAGCATAAACCTTTTCCTCTGAAAGTCCTTGAGCATAAAATGCGGCTTTGCTATGATCTGCCATACCTAAGTAAGAATAGCCTTTATTTATGCACCAAAGCGCCATTTCTTCAATGGTATTTTGTCCATCGCTCCATTGACTATGATTATGCAAAGGACCTTTTAAATCTTCGTATTCTATTAATTCAGGTAATTGGTTTGATTTTGCAAGTAGAATTTCATTACGGCCTTCTCTTAATTCCGGTTCGATATAAGTTAAACCAATACTTTCATAAACTTCTTCTTCAGAATTGTATTCTATGTTTTCATCAGGTAAAGCATCTAATTGTTTTAAATGCTCCTCAGAAGCAGATTCAACAAATAAATGGTAATAGAAATTTTCTTCAGGAACTAATTTAATTGAAACAGGGTAGGAGCCTAGCTTAGCTTCAATTAAATCATCAAAAATTTCAATTTCACTTAAAAAAGGAATATTAGCAATTGCTGAAATTGATGATTCTAAATCAGTATAAGGAACAATAAACTCAATACATTCCAGGATTTCACAACAACGTCTGATTGCTCCGGAAAACGAACTTAATTCATGAACTTGTTCTTGAAGGTCTTTTAACAATTCAATGGCAGGTTCTTCTGCTTTTGCATAATGGAACTTATGTGCATTGGCAAACATAAATTCTATTTGTTTTTTGATGCTTTCCTGAGTTTTAGCTCCAAAACCTTTTGCTTGTACCAATCGGTTTTCTTTACAGGCATAAAGCAATTCTCCAACCGACTCAATACCGAGTTCTTTCCAGATTAAAGCAACTTTTTTAGGTCCGATTCCTTTAATTTTCATGATTTGCAAAACACCTTCTGGGGTTTCTTCCAATAGTTTTTGAAGCTCTGGAAAAGTTTCAGTTTTGTTTAATGAATCAATCACAACGGCAATGGTTTTGCCAATACCCGGAACTTTTTCCAAAGCTGCCAAATCTAATAGATTTAAGGCCTGAGGCATCTTATCTATATTAAAGGAAGCAGAAGCAAATGATTTAATTTTAAACGGATTTCCTCCATGTAGTTCAGAAAGATCAGCGTAGAGTTTTAGTATATCTGCAATATCAGAATTCGTCATGGCGTGAAAATAAAAAAACTATTGAACAAAGTCGTTCAATAGTTTTTAACAATAGATTTTTGAAAGATTATTAAGCCTTGTTTGATTCCTTGGTTTTAACAAAGAATCCCACAATTGCCGTAGTAATAATACCCATAATAATGGCACCATATAGTCCTTGAATGATATAATTATTCAGGGTAAAAAATGCATCAGCTTCTGTTTGGGTCATGTATTTATTTTCTACAGAATGTTTAATTGCATTCTTAAAATAATCCGGCGTGATACCAAGAGAAGTGATGGTTTGTACTAATGGACTTAATACCGCAACAATTACAGAAATAATAGTACCTGAAACAAAAGCTTGTCCGAAATTCATGATTCCATTATAGAATTTCTTTTTCTTTTCCAGCAAAGCAAAAACATAAATAAGAACAGCTGGGATAGCAATTAAATTGGTATAGTACATGTGTTTATCAATGTACACATCATGTAATCCAATCATTTTTTCCAGGAACATCCAAGTAAGTGACATTACAGAAAAAAGAGCCGCCCATTTAATTTCGATTGAGTATTTTTTCATCATCATGGTTTAGAAAATTTTGAACTAAAATAGAGTTTTTGATGAATAAATGAGTTTTTGAATTTTAATTAAACCTGAATTTACTTTTTAACAAAAGCATTTTCATAAGTATCTATCCAATCTTTGGTAGTCATTTTACGTGCCAATTCCCCAATTAAATCGAATGGAATATTTTCCGGTTTTTTGAATCTCATGCAGCTTTTACCCATATCTAATTTGCCTTTGACTCTTTGAGCATATTCAGAGGTAAACCAATTTAGAAGTTCAGGATTAGCATAAATACCCATATGATAAACAGCTATAAAATTCTTTTGGGAAGCTATACTTAAAAAAGGTAATGGTAATTCAGGTGAACAATGGTAACCTTTGGGATACAGACTATGTGGCACAACAAAACCAATCATACCATAAGACATTTCTTCTTTAAATCCTTTAGGAATTGATTTCAGAATGATGTCTCTAAGTTTCATCATGGGAAGTTTTCTTTCTTCAGGTAGCGAATTCAAATAGGCCTCTACAGTAAGTTCTTTTGATTGCATAAGATTAAAAAATATAATTCAAACCTAATTTAAAATTTGCAAGATTTCTTCTAGCATAAATTCTTCGATTGGATGCCAAGGTAAATTCTTTGAATCTTCCATAATATTCATCATTTTTTTGACCATATCCATTCAAGAAAAATGTTCCTTCTAGACCTAAATCAAGAAATAGATTTGAACCTATATGGCGACGTGTACCTGTTTCATAACAAATACCCATATCGTTTACTACAGCTATTTGGTCAGAATTATTGAATTGATCGAGCATTTCAACATTCTGATTAAGGAAACCAAGCCCCAATCCAAAGTAATTTCCTATGGGCGCCTGAAAATCTGTATTAACACGAACTACAATTTTACTGGTAAATCCTGAAGATCTTGAGTAGGTAATCTTGTTGCCATTATTTAGGCTGAGTGGATCCATATTGAATTCATCATAAGCTACAAGTCCGTAACGCAGAAAACTCGTTTGCAATGAAAGGTCTACCTTATTGGCAACCACTCTTGATGCCTGAAAATTATAGATGAAATTTGGCATAAATAAAGATTGTTCCTTAAAAGTAAAACTTCTTGGATCATCTCCATGTCTCAAAGAAAAGTAATCAGGCATATAGCAGATATATGCACCAATCATTGTTTTTTTACCCAGGTATCCCGGTGGTTTAGCTCCAATAGAGAAAAAGGGAATACATATCAGAATTAGTATCGCGAGCTTATTTGTATGCATTTTTTGATATGATATAAAAGAAATTATAAAATTCAGAACGTGTATAGTCGATACGGTTTAAATCTTTATAAGATTGTTCATGAGTATAAATGATTTTACCGTTTTCCATATTATATACCGGAATATAAATAGCACTTGCTTTGGCAGGATTAAATAAACGGTATCCAAAATAAATGGGTAGTGGAGGCAAAAGGAAACTTAGCAAGAATAAACGTAAATCAATGTCCAAATTATCCCTATAATCCAATTCCGCAATACTATTGATGAAACATAAATGTTTGGTATTGTACTTTTCCATTATTCTTTTGATTAAAGCTTGCTCTTTCGAATCTGAAAAATCAAATTTAATTCCCTCATCATGTATCTTACTTAACCAGTTGTTTAAAATAACTCTTTCGGTAAATAGAGCACTATCATTCGAACTGAGTTCACTTGGATTGAATACACTTACTTTAACCCCATTTAATTCCCCTGTTTTTTTAATTAGGCTCATTAACATTTGTTCTTTTTCTTTTACAGTTAAATAGATAAGTGGATCATCTTTTCTTAAATCATAAAATAAGTTGTTGATATCAATTACCAGTAAATTGGTAATTGCTTCTTCTATTAAAGGTTTTTCTTTTTTCTTGGATTTTTTCTTAGCAATTACATCTACATCTTTTTCTATTTTTTCTTCTTCGGAATCACCTTTATCATTATCATCAGCTCCTTTTAATTCAACTAGTTTGACTTGTTCTTCAAAAATGGTTTTGAAGTTTTTATCATCCAAAAAATCCGACATGGCAAAATGAGAAATACTCACATGTTTGTAATCAGATTTTTTTCGAAGTGCCTTGAAATTGGTTTTCATGGTTTTGTTAGGAGCATTTTTATTTATTTCATAGTTGTGAATAAATAGACTATCCTGGTATTCCGAGATAGGTTTGAAATGATTGAGTTGATTGCTCACATTGGCTCCAAATTCCCTAATACAAAAATTTGAAAATTTGATTCCATCGGCATCATCACCCAATTCATGTCTTAATCTCCATGATAATCGCAGCACAAAAGCATTCATATCCGACTTTTGTGATTTCTTAAAGAAGGAATGAAGTTTTTGTAATTCTCCTTTTATTTTTTTAGGTGAAACAGTAATCTTTGATTTTAAATTTTCATTGATATAATTCTGTATGAAAAACAGTGATTTTAATTCTGCTACCAATAAATCCTTGTCATTTGGTTTTTCTTGAAGTAGTATATATGAATTATAAAATGCACTAATAAAATCACCTTCTTCGAGGTACAAATTAGACAGCTCTTTTCGTGCAGCATTTCGAATATTATGAAACTGTGAAGCTTCCAAAATAAATTCTGAACCTTTATTCTGATTTACCCCATCAAGTCCTTTTTTGAGTGCAGCAATTCTCGTTTTAATATTAGGATGTGTTACTAAACTATCCTCATCAGCCTCATGAGAGACAATAGTACTAGCAGTATCCGGAAAAATAAGTGGAGATATTTTGAAAAATGGAGTTTCAAAACTTTCTCTTAGGATTTCTTTATTTTCGATAGGGTAATCTGCAAATTCCAAGCCTTTAATGACATCCAAGCTAGCTTTGGTTGCATATTCAGATTGTAAGAATAATTTCAATCCATTATTATCGGCTTCCAATTCTGTTTCCCTGCTATAACTCATCATTCGTATGAATGCATCAGCTCCAGATCCATTGCTTCTTGCAGCTCGTTTTTGTTCAATTTTAGATTGTTTATATTTTTGAAAGGAATGTTTTAATTGGTAATGTGAAATTTCATGTGCCAATATAAATGCCAACTGAGCCTCTGTTTTTACATTTGCCAATAATCCAATATTTATAAAAACCATCCCATTGTGATAGGTAAAGGCATTTACATCAGTTGATTTTACAATGTAGAAGTTAATTTCCCCTCTGAGTTTTGGCTGATTGCGTAAGAGATTATCGGCCACTTTCTCAATATATTCAGAAGCCTGACAATTGTAAATTACTTTTCCAGAATTCAGGAAGTTGTGCAATTTATAATCTAAAACTACGGCGAATTTTTTCTCTGTTCTGGATTTGAATTTTTCTCCATCAATTCCTTGATAATTGATAATCTCCAAGAAAGCAGGATCAATTTTTCCGCTAGCCGAAAAAGTTTGAGCTTTTAAATAATTTAAACTTACAAAAAGCAGTAAGACTAGCCAGATATATTTATTCTTCTTCATTTTCAACCTTGATTTTTTTGAGTGTTAGAAATAGATCGAATTTTTTACCAATGATTCTTTTGTTTCTTTCATCAGTGAATTGGTAAGCCAATTTGAAATCATCATACCATAGAATTTCATCGGCACCCAGGTTGATGTTCTTTTTGGTGTCTTTACCAATTTTTACTACCTGATTTGTTGCATCCACAAACTGATCTTTTGAACCTGTTCCGTTTGCTTCAATAGTTTTTATTTGTGTTTTTTTAGGATAATTATAACTAAGTTCAAAACCACCATTTTCAGTTTCAACAAATTTTACTTTCGATTCGAAATGATAGGTAATATCCTTTTCTTTCAGGTTAAGTCCATTCTCCCAAAGTAGTTTGCCCTCTTTATTATAACAGGAAATAAAACCACCAAACCAGTTATAACCATCAGCTGATTTATAACTGGAAACAGATGTTCTACCATCAGAATAGGTTGTGGTACTTGTCCAATATTTATAATTCTCCTGGTAGGCTTCTCCCAATACCAAAATTTTATCATCCCTTTCTATAATTTCATGAATAAAGAAAGACAATTCTTCTTTTTTCTCCATAAATGAAGGATAGAAATTAAACTTTTTGAAATCAGAGAATTTGGTAGTCGATAAAAATTTAGTTTTGCCGTTTTCTACAACACCGAAATACATCCCTAAATAAGTTTTGTTGTAAACAGTTAATGGATTGATTTTTTTGGTTTCACCATAAATACCTGAGATATAATCGAGGTTTTCGTTTTTGGTTACGATTTTGCCTTTGGCAGCAGCCATCTTATTAGGGAAATTGATTTCAACCTCTTTTTGAATCTTTTGGTCTACTATTTTTTGGACATAGAATTTCCCAGCTTTTTTAGTCCATGAAGCACATAATAAACTCAAATCGTCGGATGAATCTCTGAATTCTATAGAATAATAATCGGTTAATGTCTTACCGAAATTATTCATGTAATATTCAATTTTGTTGTTTGATTTTTTGTTGTAATCAACTTCCATTACAAAAGGATAAGCTTCATACTTATGAATAATTAAAGGAATAAAGCAGGTGATGAGAGATAAGTACAAAACCTTATCTAAATCCTTTACACTTTCTTTTACTAATCCATGAATGAATAAATGATCGTTTCTCCAAATCATATCTCTTACTTCAACTGATTTCGGATAACTGAAACTGATTGGTTTTGCGTCCATTTTCTCCAAATCGAGACGATAAACAGTAAAGTTCTTAAACGAAGCACCATAGCCTCGAGAGCGACTTTTATTCAAATCTTGTCCAACTACAAAATAGAAGTATTTATCACCAAAGTATTTAGTAAAACCAACGGTTTCTTTTTTACCTAATTTCAGCTTGTAAGACTTAAGCATTTTAAGGTTTTGGTCATAACGGGTATAATTTACCTCATATCCGGTTCCCAGAATTTCGGGATAGCGAGCTAACAAAACACCATTATCAGCTAATGAGAAAACTTTGTAATCGGCACGATCGCCTTCGAGCGCAATTTTATTGGTTTTAACAATATTTTGAGCATAACACAGTTGTAGGCTGATGCTTAAGATCAACCAAAGTAATAGATTTTTTTGTTTCATAAGTTTAGGACTAGGAGTTTATAATCACAACATAGTAAAAACAGCATCAATCTATTTTGAATAGAAAGATGCTGTTGATTATGGATTTAAATTTTGAATGATTTTGATAATAAATTATAGGTAAATAGGTATTATTCCTCAGTCATGTTGACTTTATTGACATTCAGATAATAGCTGAATTTGTCACCTTTTTCTTTTTTGTCTTTTTGAATTTTCTGGAAATTATAAGCGAGGTAAAAATTATCATACCAAGGTTCTACATTTGCAACTGTAGTTGCGTCTTTTTTCTTCGTTGCTTTTTTACCTCCATCAGCTATTTTGATTTTCATGAATTTGTCTTCATCTGCCTTCCCATTGTCATGGATAGTTTTGGTTTGGATCTTATCATATAAAGCACAGGTAATTTCAATATCCCCATTTTCATTTTCGGCAAAAATCAATCTTTTACTGGCATAATATGATTTAATGGTTTGATTCAGTTTCATTCCATTTTCCCAAAGCATTTTTCCATTTAAATCGTATGCAATTACAAAGCCGCCCAACCACTCATATCCATCAAAAACAGTTCTGGTTCTGGTTACCATTCTTCCATTTTCAAAGCTTGTATAAGTTTCAGTTCTCCATGTTGGGAAGAATGCTTCACCCATTACCAGAATAGAGTTTTCTTTTTCAACAATGTGGTGAGTAATACTGGTTACATTTACATCAAGGTCTTTTTTCTTTTTGGCTCTTTTTTCGGCAATTTTTTGACCTCTTTTTGATAAGAATTTAAAATTCTTAAACTCAGAAAAATTATTGATTTTATTAAAGGCCAGTTTATTATTTTTTACTGAAGCTAAAAACATTCCTGATGTTGCTGCAAATGTTCCTTTAGCACCATTCGAACGTTTTGTATCACCTACGATACCTGCAACGTATTTATCTGTAATCGATTTAGAAAAGATTTTACCACTAACCGCCGTTTTATTTTGAGGGAATTTCAAATCAATGTCTTTTGCGCCTTTATCATTAACTACAGTTTTGATAGAAATTTTATTTATTTTTTTAGAATAGGTATATAAGAGTAAATCCACATTACCCAAAGAGTCTGCATAATCAACAGAAAGGATATTGGTAAAAACTTTACTTGAATTAGGGAATTCAATTTCTTTTTTATTACCTGATCTTTTATCAAAATCAAGTTTCATTAAAACTGGATGGCCCTCCGGTTTGTAAAAAAACATTGGGATATAACAAAGCAGAGCAGAATAACAAATTCGTCTTTGCAAATCTTTTGTTGACAAAGCATAAACACCACTCAACAAAACTTGGTTATTAATAACGTTGAGGTCTTTGATATGAAAAGGTTTTTTAGTTGAAATATTGATGGTTTTAGCATCCATATTGTTCAAGTCAATCCTATGCACAGTGAATTCCTTACAGGCAGAATTTTCGCCATAATTTAAATCCTCACCGGTAATCAGGTAAAAGTACTTTCCTTCAATATATTTTGTGTAACAAATAGATTGATTCTTAACAAGATTCACCTTGTAAGTTTTGTTTTTTGTAAGGTCAGTATCATATTTTACATAAATATACTGATTTGTTTTTTTCTTTTCATCATCATGGCTTCCTAATAGAAATCCATTACTTCCTACAGGGTAAACAGTGTAATTCGATTGGTCTTTTTCCAGTTTTACCTGAAGAGCACCCTCTTCTTCTTGTGCGAAACTTGATTTTAAAAGAACAACTGATAAAAAAGCAAAGAGTAGAAATTTTAATTTCATAGATAATAGTTTAATTATCACAAGAATATTGAAAACCTATCTAGATTTCAAATTTTCCTAAATTATTTTACGATTAAGATGTATTTTAATTCAGTGATGGTTAATCTACTGTAATTTCTAGTTTCTTCAAAATTATATAGTTCCCTTTTTCTAAGCCATCTGATGAATCCTTATTTTTGATTTCTTTATAATAATGGCCTAAATTATAGTTGTCGTACCAACTTAGAACCTCTAAAAATGTCTCATCTTCCTTTTTGTTCTTAAAAATGGATTTTTTGTTTTGATTTACAATTTCAGTGTAAGTATCAGTTTCAGATGAACCATCCAAGTGTATTATTTTACTTTGAATTTTACTTTTTAATGCACCTGAAATCTCAATATCTCCGCTTTCTTTTTCTATGAAGTGAACTCTTTTAGCGCTTCTAATTCCAAGAATTTTTTCACTTGGATTTAAAGCATTTTCCCATAAAAATTTACCATTTTTGTCAAATGCAAGAATAAAGCCGCCCAACCATTTTATACCTTCATATGTATATGAAACATTTGATGGATTCGTTTCAACGAACGATTTAGTAAATGCTTCACCCATAATTAAATATTTATCATCTCTTTCTACAATTTCATATATTTTAACAGAAACATTTGTTGAGAGGATTTTATTTTCTTTTAGGATTTTTTCAACAGAGTATAAATCCTCTTTTGATAGGAGCTTAAAGTTTTTGAATTTTGGGTAGTCGATAATTGAATTAAATTTTAATTTATTGTCATCAATTATTGCGAAATAAATTCCTGATGATGGAGGCATGTCACGTTCTAGTGAATTTGTGTGTTTTTCCTCTATTACTATCCCTGAAATTAACTTTTGCTTATTGTCCGAGAGTATTACCTTCCCGCTTAGCGCGGTTCTTCCTTTGGGGAAACCAAGTTCTGTGGCATTTTCACATTTTTCAGAAATTACTTGCTGGAATAATACTTTTTGTTTGTCGTTTTTATTTGAATGCAGAAGTAATTCTAAGTTATCTGTTGAATCTATTAATTCTGAATTCAAAACTTTTGTTTTAGTATTATCATATTTCGAAAATTCAAAGTTCTTTTTTAGTCCGGGTTTTTTATTAAAATCAAATTTTACGATTTTAGGTTTGAAATAGTTATTCGATGCAATAATTGGAAATCCACAGCTCGCGCATGAAAACCCTTTTTTCGATGATACCTCTTTATTAGATTGACCTTCATCTCCGATAAGATATGCATTTGTAGTAGTCTCAATTAAATTTCTTACCTGAAATGGTGTATTTTGAATGATGTCAATTGAGTTAGTCTCTAAATTTGCAATATCTATCCTTATTAATGAGAAACTTCTAATCACAAGTTCTTCCAAATCCCTACGAGTATGGTCATTTAGGTTTCCCTGAGAACTTATTAAATAGAGATATTTTCCTTCTAAATATTTTTGATATACGATACGTTCAGTATTTTTAATTTTAAATTCTAAGCTCTTTTCAAGTTTAAAATTGGTATTGTATTTCTCTAAATTAATTTTTTTACTTTTTGTTTTTTTCTCATATGAGTAAGAAATTAGGATAAAACCATTACTTCCAATTGGTACAACTATTGGGGAAGAATTGTTAAATTTAATATTTAAGGATTTAACTTCTTCTTGAGCATAAATTGATGGAATAAACAAAAAGGATAGAATGAATAGGAGTGAAAATTTAATTTTCATAGGTATTGTTATTATTCAAACAAGAATATTAAAATCATTAAGGTATTTCAAATTTTCCTAAAAAATTTTATCATTAGAATGTATTTTGCAATTCTTTTAAAATTTTAAATTGTTTTGAAACAAGTTTTATTGCTTATTTTTATTTGTTTTAACCTCTCCTTGGCTGCCCAAAATTCTATCTGGACTGATGTAGTTCCAAATAAACCGAATTTGGTAAAAAAGGAATACAAGGGTTTGCATAAAGTATATAAGGTTTTACTCTCCTCACAGGATGGAGATGTTTGTGAATTCGAACTTTCTTGTTCTTCCTATTCACGCGATTGTTTTAAAAAATATTCTTTTTTAAAAGCTCTTTTTTTAACTTTTGATAGACTTAGCAGGTGCAATGGTGGTGGGCATAATAGGGGCTACTTGATAAATGATAAGGGTAAATTAATCGATCATCCATGATTAAAAATATACTTATTGTTTTAAGTTGTTTTATTCCTACTTTAACTATTGGTCAGAATTATTTTTCAGATACAGCTAGTTTAAGTTATGCCCGTGCTTTATACGATGAAAGAGATTTTGAAGCATGTGAGATGGTCTTAAATCCACATCTTTCAAAAAGTCAGAATGATTCAATTTATGTTTTATACCTAAAAGTCCTTAGTTCTCAAAAAAAGTATTCTAGTGCTTTAAATCTTAATTTACCTGCTCATCTTAACTTAAAGAATGCTGAGTTGTTTAAGAATGCCTTGTCAATATATCTCGATTCTTTTCAGATGATTGGTAACCTGGTTTTACTAGCACCTGATTTAAAAGCCTATTTGTTTTTAAAGGAATTAGATACTACAGGAGTTCGTTTGTTATTAAATACAAATCATTTGGATGACAGTGTTTTTTTTACGGATGAATTGTCAAAGATAGCTAGTTTTAAATCTTATAATAATTGGCCACTTTATAGTTCTTTACTTTTACCCGGTTCAGGGAAAATGCTTTTGGGAAATAACAGAGATGGTTTAATCACGATGTTTTCTTTTGGCTCTTATGCATTTTTAGCTGGAAGAGCTTTTGATCGTTATGGTATAAATTCGGTTTTCGCTTGGGTAAATTCAGCTTTGACTTTGGGATTTTACGGTGCCAACTTGCTGGGTACTAAAAACGAAATAAAGCGTCAAAAAACTTTTAGACAACAACAAATTAATGAACTTGTAAATGAAAAAATTGAAGGTTTTATGTTTGCTATTCCTCATTAATTTATTTCAAATCAGTTATGCCCAGGGTATAAATGAACTGCTGGATTCAGCAAATTTTGAACTAAAAAGGGAAAATTATAAAACAGCATTTTATCTCTATAAAAGAATTGACTTTTTTAGTGATAGAAACGATTTTAAATGGAATATGTTAAGGGCGTCTTACTTATCAAAGAATTTTGACGATTCATACCTGCTTTCTAAAAATATGCTTGATGATAATTTGTTTCCTGATAGTTTGATTTTGCTTGATTACTTCGCGGTTTCTGCTTTAAATACTGAAAACTATGATATTTTATTAAGGGAGGATAATTATGGTTTTGCCGACTTTGAATCATTTTATCCAAAGTATAAACAGTATTGTTTACTGGCTTATTTCAGGCAAAAAAAATGGAAAGAGGTTAATGATTTAATCCAATCTTTGAAAACAATAAAGTTATTAAATGAATCAAAAGCAGATTCATTAAGTTTAATTATCAACGAAATACTAAAATTAAATCCAAACAAAATAGCAACTAAAAGTTTGATATTACCCGGTTTAGGTCAGCTGTATTTAAAGGATTATAAAAATGCAAGTCATGCGTTTTTATTAAATGCCGGCTTGGTTGGAGGATTAGTTACAACTTCAATTTTGCATGCACCTCTAGATGCTTTTATATTTTGGTTTACCCCTATCTCTCATTATTATTTGGGTAACGCCAATGCAGCCTCCGAATTAACAAAAGCTAAAATTGAAAGATTATGTTATGAGTTTGAACTTACTTTGATGAACTAATATATTGTAAAAGCAAAGTTTGTAATTCTGCTCTCCAAACTAAAATTAACACGCCAATTATAGATACTAAAACTGCTAAATACGATTTCAATTGAACCTTTTCTTTAAAGAATAAAACTGCTGCAAAAGTTACCGAAACTGGTAACAGTGAAAGAATGGTTTGAGTAATACTAACTTCAATTTTATTGGCTGAAAATAATGAAAGTGAAACACCAATTACCGGTCCAAATAATGTTCCAAGTAATACCGGTTTAAGTTTGTTTATATTAAAAGTGATGGCTTTAAATTCTTGAATGATATTGGTTTTAAAAATTCCAATTAGATAAACTGAAATTGTGGCAATAAACATTCTGATCCAAGTAGCATGAATTGCACTTATCTCTTCGGTGCTGCTCATAAATCCTTTTTTTGCTAATACTAAACCAAGGCCCTGACAAATAGCACCTAAACTTGCAAATAAAATACCCTGAGTAAAATTACCTCTTCCTTCTGCTTCTACTGCTGCTTGTTCGTTTTTTGATAAGCTTAATAATAGAACTCCAATGATAGAAATAAACATACCAATTATGCCTAAAAACGACAATTGTTCATCAACAAAAAACATTCCTGCAAATAATGCTGCACCGGGTGCAAAGCTGCTAAATAAGGATGTTCTGCGACTTCCTAAAATATGGTAAGCTGTAAAGGCGAAATAATCTCCAAGAGTTAAACCTATAATGCCTGACAATCCAAACCAAAGGTAATGTGATACTTCAGGTAAACTAAATAATTGCATTGGACTAATGGCAGAAATGATGCATGTCATTATGCCTAAAACAACAAATGCGTATAATAATCGCACTCTGTTTACCGAAGCAGGATTGGCAATTCTTGATGCATGGGCAAAAGAAAAAGTGCCGATGGTCCAGCTAAAAACTGTTAGTATGGCTGCAAGTAGTCCTAAACTTGTATTACTCATTTTTCAATAATACTCGAATTTGAATTAAAATTTGGCTTTTATATCAATTGAAGAATATTGCCTTAAATAATTTATTTAATTACAAATCCCCAATCAAAAATCGTAAATCAAAAATCCCAAATCCCAAATCCCAAATCCCAAATCGTAAATCCCAAATCCCCAATCAAAAATCGTAAATCAAAAATCCCAAATCCAATGTTAATTTTAAAATGGGGTTTGAATTATTTATCAATAAAACGGCAAAAAGGTATAAAATACAGAAAATGAGGTGAAAATAATTTCGAAATATTTGTTTTTTAAAATTAAATGTTCAAATTGCTTTATTAAAACAAGCTTAAAACGAACAAAATTTGCTCAATTAAACAGGGGCTCCTGCTTAAAACCCCTGTTTTGTTAAAGTGTATTAAAGCCTGCCCGTAAGGGTGGGCTTTATTTGTAATAATACTTTAGTTAATAGATTTTATACGAAAGATATCAATTAAAATTGTAGAGATGTTTTCGTTTTAAGATTTAAATTTTTTAAACAGATTAAACTAAATGAAATTTCCGGCAGCCAATGTTTCTATTACAAATTGGGATAAAAACGAAGATTACTTGATTTACATTCTTGAAGATGAATTCATTTATACAACCGATAATCAGTTATACAAAGAATACTTTTTAGATCAGTTGTTTGTTGATTCTAATGGTAAAGTTTATCAATTAATCGATAGAAAATTACCTGGTTTATTTCGACAGATATTTAGTTTCATTCCTAATTTTTGTAAGGTTGAGCTAATTTTCAAACCTACCAATAACAAAATGACAATTGAAGAAGTTCGTTTACATCTACTGAATCAAATCAATAAATTAGATGATTATCCAAACAAATTTGAATGGATAGAAAAGCTAAAAAAAGCTAAAACCTATGAAGAAATTATTTTTGG
>JBMLOK010000105.1:0-1213 GCA_049243005.1 Bacteroidia bacterium
GTTTGGAAAGTATTGTGAAAATGTCCAGCCCGTAGAATCACATTTGTATTTTTCTCTATGAACCGGATTGGCTTTTAAAAACAGCTCATAATTTTCGTTGGTACATTCACATTCACTCACCAAATAATTGGTTCCGGGAATCTGTTTGTAGGTAGATTCAATCAAGCTTGTCATTGCTTTTGAATCTTGAGCATTTACTTGTATTCCTAATACAAATAATAAAAAGAGCATTGGATATTTGAATGTTTTCATGGTGGCTAAAACGATAAGTTCTTAGCTAAGGTATATAAAATCAGGCTTAAGCACTTTAAAATACCATTAAAATAAAATATCAATTCGGATACAATCTCACCTGTTTGATATAAAGCTGTCCGTTTTTATCGAACTTAAATTCTATGTCGAGACCATAATATTCATACACCGATTTATCAAATTCACCCATATCGGTTTTATAGTAAAAATGGTCTTTAATAGATTCCAATGCAGTGAATAAACTTTCTATTTCTTGTTGATTTAATACGCTGGCCTGTTTGTTCAAATTACTAAAACTGATATAATCTACATTGATTTTAGCTTTGTGGTTGTTCATGATTCTGCTACTATTCATGGTGAATTGTTCGCAGGTGATTTTTTCATCAGGTAAAACAACACTTGTTTCTCCAAATTGAACATTCACAGTAAAGCCCGGAAAACTTGGACGGTATAAGTTTTTAGTGATGGCAACTCCATTTGATATTTCATCAGGGAAATTCCTGTGACATAAAATAGCCATTGCAACAGAATTCTGGTTGATGTTTCTGATTCTTCTTTCTTCAAATGCAGCTTCTTTCCAAACACTTGCCCATACAACTTTAATCGCCTTCTCTATTGATTTATCTGTATCTCCAAGAATTCCGGTTTTTGAAGTATATAGTCCAGCACCACTAAAACCATCTAAATCTTCTGCATTGCTGCTGCTCCTAAAACGATAAGAATTTCCACAAGCATTGAGTCTGATTTGCTCCTCAACTTTCTTCAATAAATCTGATTGAATAGGAGTTGATTTAATGATTTCTCTAAGATTCTTTAAAGCTGCAGCAAGTTCTTTGCCTTTCAGTGCAGGATTCAATACCTTTTTCAAAGCCTTTTGAATGGTATCATTATTCATGTGCTCTTTGTAATAGTAAAACGGAATTGCAAAAACACCTTCAGGAGCCTTCCAAGTTTGTTTGAT
>JBMLOK010000105.1:1313-2385 GCA_049243005.1 Bacteroidia bacterium
TTGTCCATAAATTTCTAATTGCAGCAGATGGAATTTTTCTGGTTCTGCATAAAATTTGAATATGAGATAAGGGTGTTTGAAATGCATCGGTTATTATACCTGCACATTCAGGAATACGAATCGGAGTTCCTTTTAACAATATGATATCATTAGGTTTAACTTTAGTATATGATTTATCTAAATCGCTGAAGTCTCTCAGATAACCATAAGCTACTCCATTTTCTAGTAATTGGAATTGTTGGGTTTGGTAAATTTCATCAACATAAAGTAAAGGCAATTTGGTTTTTTCTGATTTGAATAAGTCGATTAAATAACTTGTACTTACCAATAAATTCAAAGAATCTTTGAGGTAAGAATCCTTTTGTACCTTATCATAAAATCCTTCCAAATTCTTTAATGAATAAGATGTACCTGATGTAAATTCGAGTGCATATTTCTTTTGAGAAACATAATAATTCAGGTTGGCTAAAAAGTATTCCTGACCAATTACTTCATCATAGTTTTTGTCATTGAATTCTTCAAGTCCTCCATAAAAATTCAATTGCTCTTCACAGAATTCAAAATGATAATTATAATGATGACTATTTAGAAAAAATAGATGACCTGTTCTAATATCCCAAACTACTTTTACAGATAAAACCTGGTTGAGTTTTCTGCTTAATGGTTCACCTTGAAACAATAAAAAATCATCATAACTTTTTAACTGAGTTTTAAATTTAGGAGTCTCATGTCGCTGAGCCTGCAGCTTATTTCCACATGCCAGATTCACAAAAACAGAAAGCAGAATGATGATATACTTCAATGTATTTTTTGACCTCATTTAAAACTCTTTTTTGTTAAACTGATATGATTTCTATTCATCAATTAAAGTCAATATTTATGAATAAAGGGTTCTGAACTTATATTTGACAATCTAATTCAAAAAAATGAAACGTTTCTACATTTTGATTCTTGTGTTTCTATTTTTCAACTTGCATACAATTGCACAACAAGCAGAGCAAAAGGCAGATGAATTATTGTCGAAACTCAGCATTGAAGAAAAGATATCCTTATTGGGTTATAAAAACAATGG
>JBMLOK010000105.1:2485-12200 GCA_049243005.1 Bacteroidia bacterium
TACAGAGACCCAAGATGGGGGCGTGGACAAGAAACTTATGGTGAAGATCCATATCTGACATCACAAATAGGAATTGCATTTGTAAGAGGATTGCAGGGTAATTTTAGCAACGAATTAAAGACATCAGCCTGTGCTAAACATTTTGCTGTACATAGCGGACCAGAAGCTCTACGACATTCATTTAATGCCATTGTTGATGAAAAGGATTTGAGAGAAACCTATTTGTATGCCTTTCAGAAACTGGTTGAAAACAATGTAGAGGCAGTGATGTGCGCTTATAACAGAGTAAACGGAGAACCCTGTTGTACAGGAAATACCCTACTTCAAAATATTTTGAGAAAGGAATATGGTTTCAAAGGTCATGTAGTTACAGATTGCTGGGCTTTGGAAGATATTCGCTCTGGACATAAAATTGAAACTGATGGTGCTATCATTGCAGCAGCAGCCATTAAAGCCGGAGTGAATTTAGATTGTAGCACACATTTACAATCAGAATTAATGAATGCCTATAAACGTAAACTGGTAACAGAAGAAGATATCAATCGGGCATTAAAAGGAATCCTCATTACACAAGCCAAATTAGGTTTACTTGATACCAAAGGATTGACTCGCTATGATACTTATGGAGAAGATAGTTTGGCTAATACATACCATCAAAATCTAGCAAGAGAAATTGCAAGAGAATCGATGGTACTATTAAAAAATGAAAAAGTTCTACCACTTGATATCAATCAGCTGAAATCATTGATGGTATTGGGACCAAGAGCTTCTAACGATGAAGTTCTATTGGGAAATTACCATGGAGTAAGTAGTCATACAATTACATTTACAGAAGGAATAACAGCCGCATTACCGGGTAATATCAGAATTGAATATGACCAAGGATGTGATGACAAAGACACATTACATTTTGGAGGAATCTGGGCTGCAGGAAATGCTGAAATCAGTATAGTGGTGATTGGAAACAGTCCGGTTTATGAAGGCGAAGATGGAGATGCTTTTTTATCTAAAAATGGTGGGGATGGAAAAGAAATGAAGCTACCAAGATCACATGAAATATTGGTAAGAGAATTGAAAAAGAGTCAGCCAAACAAAAAAATAATCCTGGTAATTACAGGAGGAAGTGCTTATGATTTAAGTGAAGTTGAACTTTTTGCAGATGCTATCATTCTGGCTTGGTATCCTGGAGAACAAGGTGGAAATGCTTTGGCTGATATTGTATTTGGAAAATATTCACCATCAGGAAAATTACCTATCAGTTATGTGCAAGACATCAATAGTTTACCAGCATTTGATAATTATTCAATGGCAAACAGAACATACAGGTATCAAAATACAAAAAACAAATACCCATTTGCATACGGATTGAGTTATGGAAAATTTGAGTACCAATGGGCATCAAAACCGAAAGTATTAAAAGATAGTATTCAGTTTAGTATTGAAATTAAAAACATATCATCCTTTGATGCAGCAGAAGTTGCGCAGGTTTATATCAGTTATCCTAATGGAGAAAGAATGCCGATTAAAGAATTAAAAGCATTTCAGAAAAAGAAAATTAATAAAAATGGTTTAGAGAAATTTGAGTTCTCCATTTCAAAAAATGAATTGAAAAAATGGGATTTAAAAACATCTAAATGGAAACTAAACAAAGGAACTTACACTATCAGTATAGGAAGCAGCAGTGAAGAGTTTCGATTGAAGGAAGAAATATCTATTAAAAATTGAGAAAAAATCACTGAGAAACTAATTTATTGGGTTTGGTTTTCGATAGTATAAACCTGGAAATTTGGCAAAAATCACACTTTATGTTCCGATTATGTGATTTTTTTCACACAAATGGAACTTATTATGTGAAATTGGAATTCCAGGATTGAATTTTTATCAAGTTAATAAACCTCTACCGCCTTTTTCAAACGCCACATTTCGCCATTTCTACTTTTTATTTTTTCAATCAGATCTTCCCTGTTTAGTTCCTGCAGGATATTAATTGCTTCAAATTCCGGCAGGTTTGTTAAGAATGCAAATTCTCTGGTAGTAAGTGTATTAAATGTGCTAAACAAAGCTTGTGGTTGCGTATCAATTGGATTCTTTTGTACTTCAGGAATTAGTTTTTCGAGAGCACTTTCAAAATTCTGGTAATCCTGAAATCCACTTAGTGTGATATGGTTATCGAATCTGTCTGTAAGAATAAAAGTTGGCAGTACCTGAATGCCGAATGATTTCACCAATGATAAATCTTCATCAAACATTTGTTCTGCCCTACTCTCAATGTCTTTAAACAAACGAATTACATCCAAACCAACTTCAAAAGCAGCTTCTTTGATATGCTCCTTTCTAACAATATTTTTGTTTTCAAAAAAGAGCATTTCATTTAATCTTCTAAGAAAAATAATTGCTTTATCTATATCCTGAATTTGTGCCGCTTTGAAAGCCAAAGACGGAGGATATGAAGAATGTAAAGGATCGTTCACCCAGATATCTCCATTAATTGGAGTATTGTATTTTATAGCCGCATTTTCCCAATACTTTTGGGCATCTTCAGGTTGTTTAATTCCTCCTCTGTCGTAAGAATCCCAGGACGGTAATAAACCACTCATGCAATATTCAACTTCAATATGGTCGCCGTATTCAAGTTTTAGTTTTCGTAATTGAGGTTGAATAATCCAGCATGTAGAACAAACAGGATCTGTGAAATAAAGGATATGAATCTTTTTTGATTTGGCTTTAAGGTTTGAATACTCCTCTTTATTTGCAATCAGAGGTACTTTAACTTTGTCATCATTTTGCAAATGAAAATTCAAAAATTCGGCTTTGAGTTTTCTTCCTAATAATAAATGTTCCTTAACTATAGGAGCCCTTAGCTCATAAAATTTATTAAAGGCATCTGAATAATTCTTTTCATTAACCAATAATTGAACCAGTAATTTAGCATCAACAAAAGCATTGGTTGTGCCTGCGCTGGTAAAAGGAAGAGCTAAATGTGCAGCATCACCAATTATAACAATATTATCTTTGTGGAACTGATTTAGCACATCAAAATCTCTTGTATTCCAAACATAACTACCCGAAAAATCATTCCTGTTTAGTATCGCCTGAACATCCGAAGGAAAATCCTTTAGTAAGTTTAAAGTAAATGATTTTAAATCATCGGGTTTGGAGTTAGATTCTATAGGATTTAGCAGTGAGTTAAACTGCGTAAACCAAACTATTTCATCAGAGCTGGTTGGAATATATCCAAAAGACAAGCTGCTTTTGTCATCAAGGTATTTAGTAAAGATGCCTTTCTTGGCAATTACCATTTCTCTGCACTTACAAACACCTACAATTTCTTTTACTTCAATATCTGTAAACTTAGTTTCACCGAAAAGCAATTCGCGTATTTTAGAATTTCCGCCATCTGCAGCAATAAAAACATCTCCATATTCAATATCACCATTGTTGAAAACAGCTGCTATAGCCTTCCCATTTTCATACATAAAATGAGAAAAACTTCTTCCAAAACGCATGATGTCTTCAGGTAAAATATCAAGCAGGAATTGAATTAAATCTGCTCTTTTAATGCATTGCCAAGGTCGAAGTTTGATATACATTAAATCCTTATCACTTGGTCTCTTCAGGTGAAAAGCGTCTACCAATCTGCCTGGCAAACCATTTTCCTCTTTATAGCCAAGTAATTCTTCTAAAATACTTAATCCGTCCGAATGCATCAAAAATGCATTTCCTTTAGGGGAGATTTCAAGGTTTCTTTCACAAATTACAACATCAACCAAATACCTTTTTAAAAGTATTCCAGCAGCCAATCCGGCAATTCCACCACCAATTATTACAACTTTCATAGTTTCAATAAGGCTTTATTTATTCTATTTAATGCTTCATTCAATATGTCATCTGAGGTAGAAAAACACAAACGAATATATCCTTCTGCACCTTCTCCAAACCATTGTTTCAAACCGGGTACAATTGCCACTTTTGCTTCATCCAGAATATACTGGTGAATTTCTGAACTACTTTTTCCCGTAGCCTGAATATTTGCAAAAGCAACATAACATGCATCAGGAACATGACAAGTAATTCCGGGCATGGAATTCAATGATGATACAGTTAAATCTCTCATTTTCTGAAGGTGATTTACAAATCCGTTTAACCAATATTCACAATCGGTTAAAGCAGTATTTGCTGCAACCTGAGATAAAATATTTACCCCATGAACAGTTGATTGATGTAGAGAGTTTTGAAACATGACATCAAATAAAATACTGTTTGATGTAAGTAACATACCTATTCTCAATCCGGCCAATCCATAAGACTTACTAAATCCATGAACAATGATGGTTCTATTTGAAATCGCTTCACTAATCGAAGAAATGCAGGTGTATTTTGCAGGTGGAAAAACAATATCACTCCAGATTTCATCTGATAAAATTAACAGATTGTGCTTTTCTGCAATTTCCCCAATTTTCAAAAGTTCTTCTTTAGAAAAAACCTTTCCACTTGGATTTAATGGATTACACAAACAAATCATTTTGCAGGAAGGAGAAATCAAACTTTCCAGAAGCTCAAAATCGGTTTCCTGTTTTTCAGGATGAATTGGAAAAGGAACAGCAATAGCTCCAACGGTTTCTATGGAATACCTAAAAAGGAAATCAACCGGATCCAAAATAATGGCTTCATCACCTTTTTTTAAAAATGATTTACAAGCCACATAAATTCCGAAAGCAGCACTATCAACTGGTAACACATAATCAGGATTAAATTTCAATCCTCTTTTTTGTAAATAATAATTGGAAATACTTTCTCTGAGCACAGGTAAACCCTGTGCAGGGCCATAACTCAGGTAACGATCTTTTATATATTTTGAAATAGCATCTGTAATTTCCGGAGCACAAGGAAAATCAGGATCAGCGGCTGTTAAGGGAATAACGCCTTCAGCTTGGGTAGCCCACCTGAGATTAAAAGCTCTTTGCTTAAGAATATTTAAATTTATGTTTTCAGAATTGAACATTATATAAGAGTTGATGATTTATAAAGAAAAAGCTGCTGACATAAATTTTATTGCCGCTTAAATGAATATTACAGATATCTACACAAAAAAAGCAGATTAAACTCAAAATAAAAAGGAAACAGAAAAAATGACAATTTATAGATATTCTTAGGCTTCAATTGTTTGATATTTAATTTCTTTCAAATGAGAATCAATTGATACAAAATCTTCAACTGTTGCACCTAACCATATCAAAGCATCATTTACTTCTTTAAACTTTTCAACATCCATTTTAAAAAGCTTAGCCATTGGTTTATAAACTTTAATTAAAAATTCATGATTTGGTGAGGTAAAAAGTATGGCAACTTTTACATTTCTGTTTAATCGAACAGACTTTTTGAAAAAATCTAAATAGTCGGATAATTCCAATCTAAAAACAATTGCAAGTGCATCTCTAAAATCCATTAAAAGGTTATAGTCCGGATTGTATAATGGATCTTCCATAAATTTTAAGGTTATGCCTTTCAAATCTCTGATTTGGACTTTGTATTGAAAGTTTGTTAGAATCAGTCCATTTTCTGGCAGAATTTTATATGATTTAAAAGATTCCATTGCACTAACGAATGTAAGTCAATTAATGCTGCCGCACTTTAAATAATACCTTGTATAATATAAACAATTATGCAATTCGACTCAAAAACTAGTCAGCATGTTTTAACTATTTTTAATAATAAAAACTTAACCTAAAAACATCCTTAGTATTTTATTAATACTGAGAAAATAGATTGCACTTTATGAACTTGAAAAATAAAATAAAATCTATTCGATATAACTTTTTGAAACAATATTCGAATCGCAAACTCAAAACTAATATCTCAAAATATTTAAGGAAAAGCACCTCTTTAGAATCAGAATTAAAATCCGCATTAAGTTTTTTCGAAACAAATGAAATACAAACCTTTCCTTATTCATTTCCTGATAAATACAGAACTGCTCAATTAGAATTATCAAAGGATGAATTGGGGTTTTATTCTTTAATCAATCAAAAGAAAATGTATTTCAAAAAGTATTGGTCTGAGGAAAGTTGCAAAGCTTATTTAAAAACCCTGTTTATTGAACAAGATTCTGATTCGCCTCATGCCTATTGTTCGGAAATTTTTAAACCTAAGTCAGATGAAGTTTTAGTTGATGTTGGAACAGCTGAAGGCTTTTTTACACTATTAAAACTAAACCAGGTAAAGGAAGTTTATGCCTTTGAAATGGACAAAAATTGGAATGATGTTTTAAAAATCAGTTTCAAAAATTATACCGACAAAATAAAATTATTTGCAGGAAAACTAGGGAATTCAAACACAAATGGAAATTTTAAATTAGATGATTTTAAGGAACTTTATCAGCAAAAATTATTTATAAAGATAGATGTAGAAGGTTCTGAATATGAAGTTTTTGAAGGCATGAAAACTTTGCTTTCACAAAACAATCAAATAAAAATTGCTGTCTGTACCTATCACAAAAAAAATGATGCAAACGCGTTTGAAGCTTATTTTAAGTCATTAGGTTTTCAAACTGAATTTTCAAAAGGCTATATGTTATATCGATATGCTAAAGACCTAAGTGAACCCTATTTAAGAAAAGGTGTACTGAGAGTTTGGAAGTAAAATTAATATCAACAATCCAATATATTTGTATCCATCAACTATTTGAAAAAATATATCATCTTTCTTATACCAGCAATAGTGCTGGTATGTTTAACTTTATATAAGTCATTTGAAGCACCTATTACACATGACGAGGCATTCAGTTATGAAGTTTATTCATCAAAAAATATTAAATCAATCCTTTCATTTAAGGAAGATGTAAGTGCCAATAACCATATTGTAAACACCCTATTCATGAAGTTGATTTCGGGAATTGGTTTTGAACAAGCAGGAATGCTAAGGCTTTTATCATCAATTTCATTTCTAATCTTTTTGATAAGTGCGTTTCTAATGACAAAAGATGAAAAAAATATAGCGAGTTCGAGTCTATATTTATTTGCTTGTTGTAACCCTTATCTTCTTGATTTTTTTTCAATGGCTAGGGGTTACGGAATCTCTTTTGCATTAATGACTTTAAGTTTATACTTATTTTTAACTTTTGAAGACAAAAACAAAAATTTTTGGTCAATGCAAATTGCCACACTCGGTATGCTTTCCAATTTCAATCTAGTATACTTTTGGGCATCTTTTGGAATATTACATCTTTTTCAATTTGTTAGAACCAGGAATTTTGAAACAGAAATTCTAAAAAAGCAAATATTTACCTACCTGTTTCCAGCTATATCAATTTTTTATCTCATCGTTGTTTTTAAACGATTAACAGAGGCACAACAGCTATATTTTGGTGGACATTCCGGAATAATAGAGGACCTAGTTAATGACCAATTTTGGTGTATAATTTACGATAAAAATTATTCAAGAAATAGTCTGTTTTTAAGCATTTGGCACAGTGTTCCTATCTTGATGATTTTGAGTTCAACCTTACTGGCATTTTTTAAAGAAATCAGGAATAAAAAAAGTTATAAAAATTGGATTTCTGTTTTATTTATTCTTGTATTTTCATTCTTTATGATTGAGTTGAACCACAGACTAAGCGGCAGCTTGTATCCAATAAAGAGAACAGGATTATTCATGAGCATTTTACTTTCTATTTCATTTATTCTCATGATGAAATTTTTAACAGAAATAAAATATCTCAAAATACCAATTATTTTCATTTCCTATATAAGTATTGGCCTTCTATTTTATCATACCATTACAAGTTTTGATTCAAAAAAATACAGAGAAGTTCCTTATGATAGTCACCACCATGAAATATTGGCCAAATTACAGAACGAAGTTAAGGATGAAAAAACCGAATTGGACTTCAGTGCAAATTGGCAAGTGGGACCAGCCTTGAATTTCTATAAAAAAACCAAATTTTTAAACTGGCTACCTAAAACAGGTAGAGACAAAATTAGATCGAATGCAAAATATTTATTGGTATTTGATGAAGACCTTGAAAATTTGAACATGGATAGTTTAGAAATACAGCTCTCCTATCCAAATGAAGGATTGCATTTGCTTAAAAGAATCAATTGATTTCTTATTCAATTTTTAGTTTTTCAGTTTTCTTCGTAACTCCATCTAAAATCTGCAACCAATACATTCCTTTAGGTAAAAATTCAACTGAAATATTCTCAGCAAAATCAGTAGATAAAACTTCCTCTCCTAAAACATTATACATTTTAATTTTTGCTTGATTTGATGCTTCATAATCAATAAAGATTTTATCTGTGGTTGGATTCGGATAAATCAACAATCTTTTTGCCTTTAGATTTTCATTGATAGAAGAACCGCCAGTGCCAATTATTGAATACAATTGATTGTTTGAAACAAATAAAATGTAGTTACTTCCTGAATATAGTCCTTCTGTTTTAAAATTTGGGATAGTGTCTGTAAGTGAATATACTATTGATGTTCCTGTTGTAGTCCCATTAGTTTTCCAGATTTGGTCGCCATAAATATTATCATTGGCAACAAAATACATGGTATTTCCAATCTTTGTAAAGTATCGAGGATCAGACCCATTCGTATTATTGGAAATATCTTTAAGCAATACAGTATTTGCGGCTAAACCATTGCTTAAATAAGGTTCCCAATCATTATTGTCTTTACCACTTAATACTAATTGATTATCGAAAATACCTATTGCATTACCCACATTTGTTAAACCTGTAATAGGTCCATGGCTATTTCCATCAGTTTTATTTAGCGCTTTATAAACAGTTCCAGAGTGGTAAAAAAATTCATTTTTGTATAAAGTAATTGAACTAATATTTCCACCTCTAATTACTTTTGTACCTGCCTTTGTGCCATTTGAACGCCAAAGGTTTCCACCGCTTCCTGCATTATCTAAAAACACTAGTAAACTATCTGAACTTACTGCATTTGAAATCCTACTAAACTGATAAAAAAAGGCACTGTCTTTTAATAAGATTGTTCCTGCTGAAGTTCCATTTGTGCTCCAAAGCGCCACATAGGAATTATTGAGATTGTATGCCGAAAATACAACAGAGTTACCTGCTTTATAAAAAGATTGATTCTTGTCTTTTGCTGCTTTAACAAAAACATTAGACTTTACTTCAATGGTACCCAAATTGGTGCCATCTGTTTTCCAAACAGAACCGGCATTTGGATTGCTTGAAATAACCGAAAAATAAGCAAGCCCATTGATAGAACTTAAACCGCTTAATTCAATATTAGTTCCCGGAAATTGTTTAATTACTATGGTACCTGGTTTCGTTCCATCAGATTTATACAATGCAACTTGTCCCGATAATGGCTTAGCAAAAAAATAAAGAGTGTTATTAAGATTAACAAGGTTCTTAATGAACTCAAAAGAGTCTTTTACTAAAACAGTTCCTACTAACGTGCCATTGGTTTTCCATAACTGAAAATGGTTATTCTGTTTGAATTTAAAATAGCTATCATTTTGAACAAGAGCTATATCTTTTAATGTTGAGTCAGCAATATTCGACTTTAAAAATACAGGTTTCTGTGCTATTGAAATGTTGGTTAATAACAACAGCAAAACAGCAAAAACAATTTGTTTAGTGGTAGTAAAAATTGAACTCATATACCAAATATATTCAATTCAAACTAATTGTAAATCAATCATGTATTGACTCTTACGAATAAAGAATTATTTAAGGCT
>JBMLOK010000106.1:0-2493 GCA_049243005.1 Bacteroidia bacterium
TTAGTTTCTTAAATCAAAGAATATGTTATCTAAATTAAAATTATATACAAAGAATTTAATTGGCTGGTCAACAAAACGTAAGTTATTAGTTATTGCGGTTGACGATTATGGAAATGTTCGACTGGCTTCTAAAACAGCACGTCAGTATTTAGATTCAAAAGGTTTAAAGCTAAACAACCGTTTTGATGCCTATGATACTTTGGAAACAACCGAAGATTTGGAAATGTTATTTTCGGTTTTAAGAAGTGTAAAAGATAAAAATGGCAAGCACGCTGTTTTCTCTCCACTTTCAATGGCCTGTAATTTAAATTTCGAAGCTGTTAGAGCAAATGGTGTAACAGAAGTGGTGCTTGAAACAGTTTTAGATACCTACAACAGAATCAAAGTAAGTGAAGGCAATACAGAATTAATCAGACAAGGAATCAAAGAAGGAATTTATGCTCCTGAATACCATGGTCGTGAGCATTTTAACATGAATCATTTTAAACACATGTTAAATGAAAGAAATCCTGAATTACTTGCCAATATTGAGGTTGATTCTTTAACAAGTATTTCTTCAAGACCATTTTCGGAAATCAATTTTACAGGTGCATACAAATTTCAAAAATTCAGTGAAAACGAATCTTTGAAAGAAATTTTAAAAGATGGCTTAGAGAAATTTGAACAGGTTTATGGTTATAAAGCCAGGTTATTTAATGCACCGGGTGGTAATGAACATAAAACACTTCATCAAGCATTAAGTGAATCAGGAATAGAATTTATCGAAACCAAGCTTCTGAAAAAAGAACACCAGGGTGATGGTAAATACAAAACCTTATTTCAATTCAATGGTCAGGCCGGACCTTATAACCAAACCTTAATGGTTCGTAATTGTGTTTTTGAACCAGGTGAAAAAGCTAGTTTCAATTGGGTTGATTCTGCCATGGAACAAGTGGATGCAGCCTTTACTTTAAACAAACCGGCCTATATCAGTTCTCACAGAGTTAATTTCTGTGGTTTAATTGATGAAGAAAATAGAAAAAAAGGTTTACATGATTTAAAATCATTATTGACTAAAGTCGTGAAAAAATACCCTGATGTTGAGTTTGTTTCAGTATTGGAATTAGGCGACATCATTAAAAAAAGCAAAGCAAACTAAAACTCATGAGAATACTGGTTAATGCGAGCACATTAGTAGTTGGAGGTGGAATTCAGATTGGAGTTTCCTTCATTCAAATCGCTGTTCAGAGAAAAGGAGTTGAATACCTGTTCATAGTTTCAAAAGGTATTTATGACAACCTTAGCCCTGAATTAAAAGAAAAATACAATATTCAATGTTGTGAAATTTCTCCTGCTCATCCAATAAATGGCTATAAATCCAGAAAATGGATCAAACAACTTGAGAAGGATTTCAATCCCAATTTTGTGTATTCACCAGGTTTTCCATCTTATATAAAATTCAATAAACCTGAAGTTGGAAGGTATACCAATCCTTGGGAAATCAATTCAGAACCATTGCCTTGGAATATTATTCCGGGTGGTTTTATAGGAAGATTAAAAACCAAATTAGGCATTTGGTACCGTTTAATGTGGGCTAAGAGAACTGATTATATGGAAACCCAAACCGAAGCTGCAAAATTGGGTATCGCAAGAAGAGCCAGTTTCGATATCAATAAAATTAAAGTCATTCCCAATTCTCCGAATCCTGTTTTTATTGAACAGGGTAAAGAAATTGAGGTAGCTGGTCAATACAATCGACCGGGTAATGCTGTATTTTGTTTAGCAGCCGGATACAGTCATAAAAACCTGAATATCATTCCTTCTGTTGCTAAACTTATGAAGGAAAAATATGGAATGAGTTTAACATTTCAATTAACACTTCCTCATGAAACCCTTATTTGGAAGGATGTTGAAAACAGAGCAAAGGAACTAGGAGTTTCAGATTTGGTTATCAATCTTGGTCCTTTAAAGTTAAAAGATTGTTTACCTTACTATAAAGCAGCTAAATTGGTATTTTTGCCAACACTTATGGAAATCTTTTCGGCAACTTATTTGGAAGCCATGTCGATGAAAGTACCAATTGTTACTACAGATTTGGAATTTGCCCACGACAATTGCGGAACGGCAGCCGCTTTTTTTGAACCACAGAATGCCAATTCTGCGGCCGATGTCATAAATAAAGTACTCAATGACCAAAATTATTATAATTTCTTAATTGAGGAGGGTTTGAAAAAGTTAAATTCGTACCCTACTTTAGAAGAGAAGTATGATTCATTGTTTAAATGGTTTGAAGGAATAAATTAATTAAATGGAAAATAATAGACCTTATCAGATTTGTACCAAAACAATTATGGATACGACAGATCCAAATATTGTTTTTGATGAAAATGGAATCAGTGATTACTATCACAATTACCACCAGAGCATAGTTCCAAACTGGCATACAGACAAAGCCGGCTATGATGAACTAATGAAAATAGCTGAAAAAATTAAGGCTGAAGGAAAAGGAAAAGA
>JBMLOK010000107.1:0-2235 GCA_049243005.1 Bacteroidia bacterium
CCGGAAATAGTTCCGGTTTTTCCCTGTGAAAATGCATTTAAGCTATAACCTATTAAAAGGATAATACTTGTTACAATTTGTTTCATTAGTATGTTTTTGTATTAAATTTGATGCAAATAAATACTAAAACGTACTTTTTTGCAAGAAATAAATGATGTTTTCGTACTAAATAAGTATTTTTGTGTGCTAATTGTTTTGAAAATGGACAAATTTCAATTGATGAAAGACTTGATGTATAAACTTGATTTATACGAAATGGGCGGAAATTCTGCTGCATCGGGGCTTTCTGATTTTGCCACTTGGCTAAAAGAACATACACAAGATGAGGATGAAATTCCATCAGCAAGAAAATTAAATGGAGAAATTCCTCTAAGCCAGAATATTGGTCCACAGGAATCTGCCGAAGTAGAAATAACACGTTTGATTGTTTTTATGTATCGTTATGCCAAAACATATATCAAACAAGCATTAGAAGGTAGTGAAATTCAAACCGCAGATGAATTTGCTTATCTGGCTTCGTTAATTACAAGAACCGGAATGGGTAAAAGTGAATTGATTCAATTGAACATCCAGGAAAAAACAACGGGCATGGAGATTCTAAAGCGATTGCTTTCCATGGAATTAATTTATCAGTACGATAATCCTGATGATAAAAGAAGCAAATGTGTTGCCATCACAGATAGGGGTAGAGCAGCCTTTTTTGCTTCAGTTGGAAAAATGCAGCAAGTATCGATGGTAGTTGGTGGTGATTTAAGTGAGGAAGAAAAACAAACTTTATTGTTTGCTTTAAGAAAACTGGATCATTTTCATCATGATATTTTCACCGAAGGAAAACAAAAAGAGGCTTTAGCTGCTATTTTATAAAATTTGAAATGAAAGTAAGTGTAATTGGAGCAGGAATTGCAGGTTTGGCAGCTTCTTTAAGATTGGCATCTAAAGGATACGAGGTTCATGTGTATGAAGCAAATTCATATCCCGGAGGAAAATTATCAGAATTTAAACTGGGTAATTATAGGTTCGATGCAGGTCCTTCTTTGTTTACTTTACCTCATTTAGTAGAAGATTTATTAAAGGCAGCGGGCAAAAATCCGAAAGAAATATTTCCTTATATCAAACTTGAAAAATCGTGTAATTACTTTTATGAAGATGGTACTCGTTTTTCGGCTTATGCAGACATCAATCAGTTTGAAAAAGAAATAAAAGATAAATTAGGTATCGATTCAAATGAGTTGAGAGACTATCTTAACAAAGCTGAATTTAAGTACAATAAAACAGCAAGTTTATTTGTTGAAGATACGCTTCATCGCTTTTCGCATTATCATTTTAAAGAAACGCTCGAAGGTATACTTGCCACGCCTAAACTCGATTTGTTTAACAGCATGAATGAAGTAAATGAAAAGAGTTTTTCTTCAAAACACCTCGTTCAATATTTCAATCGCTTTGCAACTTATAATGGCTCTAATCCTTATATGGCGCCGGGTTTATTAAACATGATTCCACATCTGGAACACAATATTGGTTCATTTTTTCCTTTGAAAGGCATGTTCAATATTACTCAAACCATTTATGAAACCTGTTTAGAAAAAGGAGTTGTTTTTAATTTTAATCAAAGGGTTGATGAGATACTTGTTTCAGATAAAAAGATTAAAGGAATTAGAATAGGGGAGCAGGAAATTTATTCTGATTTAGTGGTTTCGAATATGGATGTATTTCCGCTTTTCAGAAAACTATTAAAAAAGGAAAAACAACCTGAGAAAATCTTGCAACAAGAGAAGTCTTCTTCTGCTTTGATTTTTTATTGGGGAATCAAAAAATCATTTCCTGAATTGAGTCTTCATAATATCTTTTTTGCAAAAGATTATAAGAAGGAATTTGATACCATTTTCCAACAAAAAAGTATTGATACAGACCCAACTGTTTATATCAATATTACATCAAAATACAAACCCGATGATGCTCCTGCAAAAAGCGAAAACTGGTTTGTTATGATCAATGTTCCGTTTAATGATGGTTCACAGAACTGGGATGATTTGATTCAAAAAGCAAAGCAAAACATCATCAAAAAACTCAATAGAATTTTAAAAACTCAAATCGAAGATTTAATTGAAGAAGAAGATATTTTAGATCCGCGATTAATAGAAAAAAAGACTTCTAGTTACGGAGGTGCATTGTATGGAAATGCCAGTAATAACAGGTATGCAGCCTTTCTTCGTCACAAGAATTTTTCTTCAGATA
>JBMLOK010000108.1:0-2275 GCA_049243005.1 Bacteroidia bacterium
TTAACAATATGGAAATACTTGGTTATTTATTAGCAGCCCTTGTTGGGGTATCATTAGGTTTAATTGGAAGTGGTGGTTCTATTTTAACCGTTCCAATTTTAGTTTATATCATGGGAATTAGTCCTGTAGCCGCAACTGCCTACTCTTTATTTATTGTAGGTAGCACAGCTTTGGTTGGTGGAGTTCAAAATGCCATCGACAAAAGAGTTGATTTTAAAACAGTGTTGATTTTTGGCATTCCTTCAATTTTGGCAGTTTATGGAACCAGAATGTGGTTGGTTCCTCATATTCCTGATAGTTTGTTTTCAGTTTCAGGATTTGAAATCACAAAACCAATTGCATTGATGTTGCTTTTTGCGATTGTTATGTTGATGGCTTCTTATTCAATGATCAAACCAAATAAGAATAAAGCTATTGCTGATGAAAATGCACCTAGAGTTTATAATTACCCAATGATATTAATGGAAGGAGCTGTCGTGGGTGTTTTAACTGGATTGGTTGGAGCAGGAGGCGGTTTTTTAATTATTCCTGCTTTGGTTTTATTGGCTAAAATGCCCATGAAATTAGCTGTGGGTACTTCTTTATTTATTATAGCTATCAAGTCTTTGTTTGGTTTTATAGGAGATATTCAATCGGGTATGGTAATTGATTGGCTTATGCTAGCATTTTTTACCTCATCAGCCGTAACCGGAATTTTTATTGGTATTTATTTATCTAAGAAAATAGATGGTGCCAAATTGAAAACAGGCTTTGGTTGGTTTGTTTTAATCATGGGTGTTTACATTATTACCAAAGAACTTTTTTTTAAGTAAATTTTTTTGTCAAATAATTTGCTTAAGGAACAAATGTTTCATAGCAATTAAACAGAAGAATTCATTTTTGATTTTTAATTTAATTATTTATAGTATATGAAAATAGAACAAATTTACACTGGATGTTTAGCACAAGGTGCATACTACATTACAAGCAATGGTGAAGCAGCAATCATTGATCCTTTAAGAGAAGTTCAACCATATTTGGATAGAGCTGAAAAAGATGGAGTGAAAATCAAATACATTTTTGAAACACATTTTCATGCTGATTTCGTAAGTGGTCATTTAGATTTAAGCAAAAAAACAGGAGCAAAAATTGTTTATGGTCCTACTGCCAAGCCTGAATTTGATGCAATTGTTGCAAATGATGAGCAAGTTTTTGAATTGGGTAATGTGAAAATTAAAGTATTACATACTCCGGGTCATACCATGGAAAGTTCTACTTATTTATTGATTGATGAAAATGGTAAAGACCATTGTATTTTTAGTGGCGATACTTTGTTTATTGGTGATGTAGGTCGTCCTGATTTAGCTCAAAAAGCTGCATCAATGACACAAGAGCAATTGGCCGCAACTTTATTTCATTCATTAAGAAATAAAATCATGGTATTGGCTGATGATGTGATTGTATATCCTGCTCATGGTGCCGGTTCTGCTTGTGGTAAAAATATGAGTAAGGAAACTGTTTCTACAGTTGGTGAGCAAAAAGCTAATAATTACGCTTTACGTGCAAACATGACAGAAGAAGAGTTTGTAAAAGAAGTTACAGATGGTTTATTACCTCCTCCGGGATATTTTGGAATGAATGTAGCCATGAATAAAAAAGGCTATGAAAGTTTTGATTCTATTTTAAATAATGGAATGCGTGCTTTGGAGCCTTCGGCATTTTTAGCTGCGGCAGAAGAAAGTTCTGCATTGATTTTAGATACCAGAGCAGCAGCTGAGTTTTGCAAAGGTTTTGTTCCTCAAAGTATCAATATTGGTTTAAATGGAGATTTCGCTCCTTGGGTTGGTTCTATGATTGTTGATGTAAAACAACCTATTTTATTGGTTACGGATTTAGGTAAAGAAGAAGAAGCTGTTACCAGATTAAGCAGGGTTGGTTTTGATAATGTTATTGGACATTTGAAAGGTGGTTTCCCGGCTTGGGCTGCAAGTGGAGAAGAAGTTGATACAGTAAACAGAATTAGTTCAGAAACTTTTGCATCTCAGGTTAAGATTGGTGAAACTCCTGTTGTAGATGTGCGCAAAGAATCTGAGTATGCTGCTGAACATGTTGAGGAAGCTTATAGCAAACCATTGGCTTATATCAACGATTGGATTAAAGATGTTAATCCTGAAGAGCATTTCTTTTTACATTGCCAAGGCGGTTATAGAAGTATGATTGCAGCTAGTATTTTACAAGCAAGAGGTTATAGAAATTTTACAGAAGTTGAAGGTGGCTTTGCTGCTATTGCAAAAAC
>JBMLOK010000109.1:0-1981 GCA_049243005.1 Bacteroidia bacterium
CTCTTACAGTAAAATTAGCTGAATTGATATCCTTCAAATACCTTCTTCTTCCTTGCAGAGTTTGGACATATCCATGTTCTTTAGCAAACTCAATGGTTTCACTCATATAGGTTCTGATGCCTGGATATTGTTTGAAGTATTCATCAATCATTTGGGTTGCTTCTTTTCTTGGAATACCCAAATTCTGACTCAATCCAAATGGAGTCTGACCATAAATCAAACCAAAGTTTACCGCTTTTGCATTCCTTCTTTCATCACTTGTTACTTCTTCAATAGGTTTTCCAAATACTTTGGCAGCTGTGGCCTGGTGAATATCATAACCTTGTTTAAAAGCTTCAATCATGTTTTCTTCATTGGCAATAGCTGCAATGATTCTTAATTCAATCTGAGAATAATCCGCACTTAGTAAAACATAATCTTCGTTTTTTGGAATAAAGGCTTTTCTGATTTCTTTTCCTCTATCACTTCTGATTGGAATGTTCTGCAAATTCGGATTATTAGAACTCAATCTTCCTGTTGCAGCAACAGCCTGATTAAATGAACTATGTATTCTTCCTGTTTTAGGATTAATCATGGTTGGAAGCGCATCTACATAAGTTGATTTTAGCTTTTGTAATTGCCTTACATCTAAAATACAACGTGCAATTTCATGCTCACTTAAACCTTGTAAAATATCTTCTCCGGTTTGGTACTGACCTGTTTTTGTTTTCTTCGCTTTAGGGTCTAATTTTAAATGTTCAAACAGAACTTCACCCAATTGTTTTGGAGATGAAATATTAAATGGAACACCGGCTAGCTCAATGATTCTTTTTTCTAATTTCTGAATTTCTATTTCAAGTTCTTTTGAATAGGCATTTAAAAAATCAGAATTGATTCGAATGCCTTCCATTTCCATATCACTTAAAACATGCACCAATGGAATTTCAATATTGTTGAATAATTCCAATGCGTTTTTATCAATTAATTCAGGAGCTAATTTCTGTTTCAATTGAAGAGTGATATCAGCATCCTCAGCGGCGTACTCTTTAATTTTCTCCAAAGGCACATCACGCATGCTCAGCTGATTTTTACCTTTTTTTCCTATCAGAGTTTCAATACTTACAGGTTCGTAATTCAAATAAATTCCGCTTAAGTAATCCATACCATGTCTAAGATCAGGTTCAATTAAATAATGAGCCAGCATGGTGTCAAAAATGGGTCCTTTGAGGTCTAAACCATAATTCTTAATGATGTTTAAATCGTATTTAATATTCTGACCAATTTTGGTGATGGATTCACTTTCAAAAACCGGCCTGAATTTTTCAAGAATTCTTTTCGACTCAGTATCATCATTTGGAAATGGGATATAATATCCTTCATGAGAGTTCCATGCAAAAGATAAACCAACTATAGAAGCTTCTGTACTTTCTAATTGAGATGTTTCTGTATCAAAACAAATTTCAGTTTGTTCCAATAACAATTTTATCAATTGATTCAATTCCTCATCTGTTTGAGCAATGTGGTATTGATGCGGAACATTTTGAATAGTGTTTTTTGGTACTGACTCTGTTTCCTCTTCAGTAGAATCAATAGTTGGAACTGAGGCTTTTTCAGTTGATTTAGATTCAATTGTACCCTGGTTAAACAAATCGAACGCTCCATTTGAAGCCTGTTGTTGTTTACTTGATGAACTTTCAGGTGCAGCTGTTGAATCAGGGAATAATCTTTTTAACAGAGTTTTGAATTCTAGTTCAACAAAAAGTTTTTCTGTTTTTTCTCTATCCGCTTTTTCAATAATCAAAGCAGCTTCATCAAACTCAATCGGAACATTGATATCGATAGTTGCCAATCGTTTTGATAATAAAGCCTTGTCTTTATTGTTTTCTACATTCTCTTTTTGTTTGCCTTTTAACTCATGTGTATTGGCTAATAAACCTTCGATACTGCCATATTTTTGCACCAGAACTTTCGCGGTTTTTTCACCAACTCCGGGTACACCGGG
>JBMLOK010000110.1:0-5392 GCA_049243005.1 Bacteroidia bacterium
CCATTCATTGGCATTTGGAATAAAATCCAGTTGAGAAATATTCAAAGGATTTAACATGGGTTCAGCTGTAGTAGCCAATTCTTTTCCCCCCTTTTTGTAAATGGTTTGAAAAGTATTTCCACAATCCAGCGATATCTGCAATTCAAGTGTATCAGCGAAATTTGTTTCTGTAGCAAAGTAAGGCGGAGTGTATTTTGTATAGTTAAACGCAACATCAAAACTCAATGTCTTTTTGTCGATTTTACTTAAATCAACAACCTTTGAAACAATTGATTCCACACTATTTAATGTGTTGAAATACAGAATGGTATTAAATGAACCCAAAGATTTGTTTCCTGATTTTTTTGTTACATCATCTAAATACCATTCGAACAAACTACCCGACTTTTGAATTGTCCAGTTATCAAAGTTTTCAAAACCTTCTTTGATTATTCCACTACTAATTATTGGTTTTAAGCTGATGGATTTAGCAACGATATTGTTTGTTGAATCATCATCTGAAAAATCAAGAGAAACAGTAAAAGAATTTTGGTTTTTATCGCTAAGCAAAACTTCAACCGGAACCTTTACATATTCATTCGATTTAATCAACAAATCCATTGATTTTTCAATCAGTTGCTCCCCTATTTTTAGCTTGATTTTAAAGCTTTGAATATTTGAAACACCATTGTTCCTAATGAAACAATTGGCTGTAAAAGTATTGGAGCACACATTCATTGGCGACTCTATATCAAACAATTCAATATCTTTTGCATAAACAGCTTTTTGTTCAAAAAAATTCAAACACTTTCTAATTTGTGCATTCACAGCAATGGTATGACCCATTCCGTTGATTTTTTGGAAATACACAGGAGCTTTCGACAACTTCAACTGATAGGCCAATTTTTCATTTAAAGCAAAATAGGCGTCATCGGCTGTTCCAACTGAAATAAAAATTGGCAACTGAGAAGCATTTGTAAATTGATAACCCAAACTGATATTGGGCTTATTTTGCAAATCAAGCAATCCTTGTAAGGCAGGTGTATTCAACAACAAAGCTTTAAATGTTGTGGGATGATCCAATCCATATTTAAGTGCACTTCTTCCACCCAAAGAAAAGCCTTGCAAAATCACATCATTCGGATTGATATTGTAGTTGTTTTTGCAATAATTCAAGGTAAAATCAATAAACGACTCATCACCTGCAGGTGAATAAAAATCGCTATTGGCATCGGCTCCACCATCAGGAAAAACCAAAATAGAATTAGAGAAAATTGTATGCCACTTCAATGAATTGATAATGGCATTTCTATAAGAAGATGAATTGTCACCTAAACCATGCAAACAAAGCACCAAACCAACCTGTTTGGTAGAATCGTAGTTAGCTGGAACATAAAAAGAAAGCTGTCTAGTTTCGCCATTAAACGAAACATCTTTATTAAAAGAACCTGTTTGCGCTTTTAAACTGACAAGAGCCAAAAAGCAAAGAAATGAAGTAAGGATAAATTGTTTCATGATAGTGTTGATTTATGATTCAAAACTACCTTCATGAAAAAAAGAGAATCACCGCAATTTGTAGAATACCATTTTCAACTCATCAAATTACATTCAGACTTTGCGGATGATAATTTACAATGAATAGAAATTTCTTATCTATATGGCAATTCCAGTATGACTTTAGTTCCAACACCAATGCCTTTTTCAACTAAATCAATAATTTCAAGTTTATATTGACCATCAAGCATAATCAACCTTTCCTTGATATTAGGAATGGCTGCGGAACTATAATGCAAACTCTTTTTTGCTTTGATTTCAGCGGCTTTTTTCCTACCAACACCATTATCGCTTAATTCGCAAAGCACCTTTTCACCTGATAAACTCAATTGAAGAACCAATTCGCCGCCTTCTTCCTGACGGTTGATTAAACCATGTCCAATTGCATTTTCAATCAAAGGTTGTAGAATCATTCCCGGAATTTCATAAACACCATTTTCAAGCTCAGGATCTACAAAAATACGATACCCAAAACGTTTCTCGAAGCGAATGGATTCCAGCTCTATATACAAACGAATTTGTTGTAATTCATCTTCTACAGGAATATAAAGTTTAGAGGAATTCTCCATCACCAACCTCATTAGTTTGGCAAAGTCTGAAAGGTATTCATAAGCGCGTTCTTTCTTGTTATTCAACACAAAGTTTTGAGCAGTATTGATACAATTAAAAACAAAATGCGGATTCATTTGAGCCTTCAAAGCAAACATCTTGGCCTCAGCAATTTTTGCATTCAGTTCAGCACGTTTTATTTTATCTGTTTGATTACGTTTTTGCCAGAAAATCCAAATGAGCGAAGCCGATAAAATCAATATAAAAAGTAAACCAATTGCATAAAAAAGAAATTGCTGTGCTTTGCCATCTGCCTCAAGTTTAGCCGATTTCAAGCGTTCAATTTCTACTTCATTTTCTGCACTTTTATAACGCTCTTCAATTTCAGCTATCTGAGAAAAACTATTTGTACTATCAATAAAATTCTTTACCGACAAATACTCATTTCTGGCATCCAGCGCCGCTTTGTAATCTTTGTTTTCAGCATATACATCACTTAACAAATCAGTCCCTTCAAGAATAAGTTCCTTGTGATCGATTTCCTTTGCCCTTTGTAAACCCTTTGAAACATAAAAAAGGGCTTGTTTTAAATCCTTGTTCTTATAATAAAAACGCCCTATTCCCAAATCAACCATTGGAGGCACTAAACCGGCTTCTGTTAATTCCTTAAAAACCTGAAGAGAAGTCTGGTAGTAGTAAGATGCACTATCCATTTGTTCCATTCCGAAATAGGCTTCAGCAGTATTATAATAAGCATATCCAAGCCAGTAATAATTACGTGACTTTTTTCTCATCTCGATAGTTCTTTTAAAATAATCTACCGCTTTATCAAACTTCTTTAACTCAACATAAATCGAACCCAGATTATTGTATCCTATGTCAATCTTATTGCTATCGTTTAGTTTTTCATAAAATGCTAAAGACAAACTCACATACTTGATGGCATCATCAAAACGCTTGTATCGCAAATTAACTATACCAATCCTATTAAGTGTAAGTGCCAAACCTTCTGGATCATGGATTCTTTTTTGAATGGATTCTGTTTCTCTTAAAATTTTTAAACCTTCCTCATATTTACCATCATAATTTTTGAACCAGGCTCTTAACGACATTGAACGAGCTCTTCCAAATTCAAAGTTTCCTTTTTGACATTCATCTTCATAAGCAACAAGAAGTTTTGCTGCAGAATCTCTTTTTTCAGAAGATAATTTATTTATATAGTTTAGATACTTTTCATTGTATTTTTTGGGCTCCTTCTCTTGCAAAGCATCCTTTAATAAACTATCTAAACTCCCTGCCTCAACGCTAAAAAAATCAAACAGAAAAAAAGAAAAAAACAGGATTAAACGGATATGCTTGAAACAAGTTGCACTTCTATATTTATTTAAAATTTGATTCATTCTGATTTCTTATTTCAATGCCAATAATTCTAAAAACTCATCTTTTCTTGTTTTGCTGATGCTGAATTCGTTGTTATCCTCCATAATTACAGAACCACCGGCAGATTTGCTGATTCTTTTAATGTATTTTAGGTTGATAAATGTAGAATTGTGAATCCTGAAAAACCCATAGGAATCCAGCACACTTTCGTAAAACTTCAAACTTTTTGAGGTGGTGATTTTTTGTTGGTTTTTAAGATGAAAAACAGTGTAACTTCCATCAGCAAGTAAGTATAAAATATCACTCACTTTTATAAAATCGTATCCATCGGCAATGGCAACTGTAATCTTGTGTTCGTTTTTATCGGGAGTTAAAAAATTACCAAACATCTGTTTCACTTTCAAATTCTCTTCCTGTTTTTCCTCTTTGTTTTCAAGTTTTACCAATAATGCTTTTAAGTCGGAAATGCCTGCGGGTTTGATGATATAATCCAAAGCAGAAAACTTTATTGCTTTTAAGGCAAATTCCTCGTGGGCAGTAACAAATGCTACATGAAACTGAATGGAATCGAACTTTTCCAAAAGCTGAAATCCGTTTTCACTACCCATTTCAATATCAAGAAAAACCAATTGTGGTTTGCTTTGATTGATGCCTATGAAAGCATCATTGATATTGTTTGCCGTTCCAACAATTTCAACATTGGTAAAAAAGGATGTCAATGATTTACTCAAAGTCTCAAGGGCTCTGGGTTCATCATCAACAATAAAAACTGAAATGCTTTTTTCCATGCTTAATTTTAACCTTTAAATATAAGAAATTCAGTAAAGCCTTTACATTTTTCATAAATTTTAGTTGAATAAAGTAAAAAATCTACAGCGAAAATTGTCAAGATTACCAATGAAATTAATAAAGGCGGCCATAAATTGGTAATTGACTTATTAATTATTTATAATTGTTTATGAAGCCCTTCCAAAAGGAACTAAATGGCTTTACAAAACAACAATCCCTTTATCATGAGAATACTAGATATTAAAGTTATGCGTGGCCCAAATTACTGGAGTGTACGTCGCCACAAACTCATTCAAATGCGTCTTGATCTTGAAGACTTAGAACAAAAACCAACCAATGTAATTGAGGGATTTTCGGAGAGATTGGAAGCAAAATTTCCAAGCATGTATTCTCATAGATGCTCGGAAAGTACAGCGGGTGGTTTTTTTAAACGTGTTAGAGAAGGTACCTGGATGGGCCATGTTATTGAACATATTGCTTTAGAACTTCAAACCTTGGCAGGAATGGATTGTGGTTTTGGAAGAACCAGAAGCGCTTCGAAAGAAGGTGTTTACAATGTGGTTTTTAATTACATGGAAGAAAAAGCCGGTGTTTATGCCGCAAGAGCTGCTGTAAAAGTTGCTGAATATTTAATTTCGGGAGAAGAATTTTCTTTAGATGAAGACATTCAAACATTAAGAGAAATTCGTGAAGATGAACGCCTGGGACCAAGTACCGGATGTATTGTTGATGAAGCTGTTGCCAGAGGAATTCCTTATATCCGTTTAAACAAACGCTCATTGGTTCAGTTGGGTTATGGCATCAACCAAAAGAGAATTCGTGCCACTATTGCCAGCACCACAGGAAGTATTGCTGTTGATATTGCATGTGATAAAGAAGAAACAAAAAATCTACTTGAAGCCGCTGAAATTCCAGTTCCAAAAGGAAGAATTGTTTATACAGAAGAAGGTTTACAAGCTGCAATAGAAAGTATTAAATATCCAATTGTTACAAAACCTGTTGATGGAAACCATGGTAAAGGAGCTACAACTGATATCCGTAATTATGAAGATGCTGTTAGAGGTTTGGAAGCAGCAAAAAAATACTCACGTGGTGTAATTGTTGAGCGTTTTATTACTGGTCAGGATCACCGCGTTTTGGT
>JBMLOK010000111.1:0-15068 GCA_049243005.1 Bacteroidia bacterium
AACACGATGGCATAACCTATACCAGAGAAGCCATGAAACGCTACAAACAAGAAGCACTTGATATCTTAAAACAATTCCCAAACAGTGAAACCGCCGAAAGTTTAGCGGAACTGGTGGAATATGTAATTGATAGAAAAAAATAAAAGATACTGTTATGAAAAGTAAGTACGTGAAAAACACAATTTTCTTGCTCTTCATTCTTTACTCATTTTTCTTATCGGCACAAAAAAATCCATACCTTTTTAGTAGTCAAATTGATAGTATTTTGGCTCATGATTCAAGTCCTTACAAATATCAAACGGCATCTTGGAATTATTCTTTTATTGGTGATTATAAACGCTCAATTGAAATTAAAGAAAAGCAATTTCCCAATGCTAAACCGGGCAAACCAAGCACTGAACAAATTGAATTATTCAAGAAGTACACTGCTGTTAATGCTAAGAATCAAATTTTAAAAGAAGCTGCAAAAACAAGAATTGTTATAATTAACGAAGCGCATTACATGAGTTTGCATCGTTCTTATTTAGCCGGATTACTTGAGGATTTGCATGGCTTGGGATACAATTTTATTGGATTTGAAGGTTTGAGTTATGAAGATTCTTTAATTAATACAAGGAAGTATCCTGTTTTAAATTCCGGTTTTTATACCGTAGAGCCGTGTTTTGGAAATTTAATCAGAGAGGCATTTAGGAATGAATTTTCTGTTTTTGCTTATGAACAGAAATACAATGATAGTCTTCAAGAATTAGTTGGACGTGAAAAAGCGCAAGCAATGAATATAATGAAGTTGATGGAACTTCATCCCCAATCAAAATTTGTTATTTATTGCGGATATGATCATGCCGTAGAAGATACTTTAAAGAATTTTATGGGATTGCCTATGGCAGGTCAGTTAAAAGCACTTAGCTCAATCAATCCATTCACGATAGATCAAACTCAATTGAGTGAATATTTTAATGTTGGAAGTAGATTCAGGAGATTAATGGAGCAGGATTTTGATGCAATATACATCGATAGCAACGGGACATTATTTAATCGAGCCAGTTTTCCTAAACTTATAGACTGTAATATTTATCATCCCAATACGGAATACAAATTCAACAGACCTACATGGTTAATTACCAAACATACTAAGTTCAGGCAAATTCAATCAAAAATAAAAATAGGATTTCCATGTTTAGTCAAAACCTATTTAGCAAATGAAGACATAAATATAGCTGTTCCACTTGATGTAATTGAATTAAAATCACCCCAAGATGAAACAGCAATTTTAACATCAAAAAACAAGAAGCATAAACTGGTCGTCCAAAATCAAAAAGGCGAAATACAAATAATTGAATTAAGGTAGTAAAAGCGGTCAACGTAATTTAGGCTTTTACACTTAAGCCAATTGCAAATAGCCAAAAGCCAAAAGCCAAAAGCCTTCTTAATCTATCGCTTCCAAAAACTCTTTCATTAACAAAAAAGCTTCATTGTATTTGCTAAAAGTTACTGCTTCATAAGTATCACCTACATCATGGTATTGGTGATAATCTCCCATCAAATAAATAAACATCGCAGGTACTCCTTTTTCTGAAAAGTAGTAATGGTCGCTGTTTGAAGCTTTACCTCTTGCATTTATTGCCGGTAAATAAGAACCAATGCTATTACATGTTTTTAATAAATCAAACAACTCTGTATGCACTGTTCCATTTACGGCAGTTAGTCCTTTATCGCCTGTTGCCATTAAATCGAGGTTGAGCAGAAATTTAATTTTTGATAATGGTAAAACAGGATTTTCAGTATAATACAATGAGCCTAAAAGTCCTGCTTCTTCACCTGCAAATGCAATAAAAAGTACCGAGTATTTTGGTGGTTTTTTGCTGAAGGTTTTAGCTAAATCAAGCATCATTGCTACTCCACTTGCATTGTCGTTAGCACCGGGGAATATGGCAAAATCACCCATTTTACCTAAATGGTCGTAATGAGCAGTAACTACTAAAAAGCTATCAGGTTTTTCTTTGCCTTTTATCATTCCAATTACATTTTGTGTTGCATGGTATGATAAGGTTGATTCAACCCTAAGTTTCATTTTTAGAATGAGTTGATTAATTCTATCTTTTTTAATGCTGATGATAGGAAATGGCGCAAATTCCATGGCCACACTCCACATAAGAGCTTCCTTTTCTTTGTACAATAAACCTTTGGCTTTGATTTCGTTTTTTAAAATCAAATCAGCTCTTTCGGCATGAATGAGTTTAAAATCTATAACATGATCAACAATCAGAAAAGTATTTCGTAAATTTTTACTTTTAAGTTTTTCGAATAAAGTATTGTTATCGAGTGTTGCGGAGTCGATTTCTAAAACAGAAAAAGTACCATTGATAGAAGGGCATCCCGGATTGACTAAAAAATCTTTCCCTGGAAAAAGGTATTCACCATCAATATTAAGTTCAACAATTTCTGGGAAAGTGATGACTGGAAATCCAAATTCCTGATAATAACTTGTCCCAACAGGTTTTAAACCTGATTCTTTCATTTTAAGTCGAATGAAATTGGCAGCCAAAGCATCACCTGAATTCACATAACCTCTTCCTGCAAATTCATCGGAACATAATTCCTTTACAATCTTTCGGGCATAAACGAGGTCCTGGCCTAAACCGGATTGGATGAATAGGAAAAATAAAACCGGAACAAGCCAGAACTTACTACCGGGTTTCATTTGATTAAATAGCTTTTACCGAGAAGGTATAAGATTCCATGATGAGGTTTGCCAATAATTTTTTGCAAGCTTCATCAACATTAGCTTTTGCTTCTTCTTCAGAGGCCGCATCAATTTCAAGGCTGATATGTTTTCCGATTCTCACATTTTGAATTTGTGGTAATCCGATATTGCTCATAGAGCCTGTAACTGCTTTACCTTGAGGGTCTAAAAGTGCCGCGTGGGGCATTACATCAATTTCTGCTTTAAATTTCATGACTTACGTGTGTAGTGTAAATAGGTTGACAAAAGTACATAAAGCAAAATAGACAGGCTAATTCCAAAGAATTTAAATACCAACAAAAGAGCCACACTAATTGCTATGAAGCTGAATCTCACTTCATTTCCTTTCCATCCAAAAGATTTAAATTTTAGTGCAAACAGGGGTAATTCTGCAACCAAAAGCCAAGAACTAATAATTGGATAGGCGATTATAAAGTATCTTGAACTAAAAATTGTTTCTGCCCAATCTGGTCCATTATGCAAAACAAAGGGAATTGAAATGATAAAAAGAGCGTTTGCAGGAGTTGGAACACCAATAAAAGAATCGGTTTGTCTGGTGTCTATATTAAATTTAGCCAGACGTACAGCTGAAAATACAGGAATTAGAAATGGCAAATATGAAAGTGTAAGAATTAAAGGAACAAATTGAGGGAAATCGTTTCCAAAATATAAATATTCCTGACTCAACATATAAAAAATCATTCCCGGTGCAACTCCAAAACTCACTACATCTGCAAGAGAATCAAGTTGTTTGCCGATTTCTGAATGTACTTTTAATAAACGAGCAGCAAATCCATCAAAAAAATCGGCAATAGCAGAACCTACAATAAGCCAAGCTGCTGTTTCCAGATTATTTTCTAAAGCTGCAATTATTGCCAAACATCCCATAAACAAATTGGCTGATGTGATGGCATTAGGTATGTGTTTTTTCAAAATCTGATTTTTGAGCAATTTAAAGTTTCAGGGCTTTTCAAAAAAATTTAATCTATAAATAGTCAAATTTCTATCATTTGAGATGAAGAAAAACTTAAAACAATTTGCTTTCTTGTGTTTTCGACTATTCAGGTTATTTTTGATAATTATGCTGCGATAATTATGCTTCAGGCTTTAAATCTAAATTTCAGAAAATTAAGTGTTTTACTAGGGTTGATAATCTTATTTGCCCCTGTAATTTCATTCGCTCAAAGCGAGTGGGTTGAGTTTAAAGCATTCCGTCAGGCAGCACCACGTGTGTTTAAATACCATACTCCTAGTAAATTCGAGATTGTAAACGGAAAATTAAACATCACATTTAAATCGGCTAATGGATACTTGTTTGAAATTAATGGTATCCCAAAATCAGCTTTAAAATGTGGGAAGGTTTTGAGTCCAGGAAATTTTTCTGTGATTGTTATGGATAATTTGATGGACAAAAAATTTGTTACAAAACCAAATGATTACCATAATTCAATAGGAATTATCTGCATGGAAAAGGGCTTTTACAAAATTATATTCAAGGGGAAACTTTACAACGGACAGCAAAAAATAAGCTGTGATGCAACCCTTTTAGGAAAAATTAAATCAGAAAAACAATTACAGACATATTAATATGAACTTCAAAAAAATTACTTTCATTGGCCTGGCAGTGGGCTTGCAATTGGCAACATTTGCACAAGCACCCATCACCCAAAAAAGAAACGCGCTACTGGCAAAAACTCCGGAAGAGCGACTTCAAATACTTCATGAAAATTTTATAATTGAACAAAAAGAATTAAACGAAACGTTAGCTAAATCTGGTCAGCCAAGAACCATGGTTTCTGCGAATGGTAATTTTATGGAGGCTAAGTTTTTATCAAATGGCTTACCTGTTTATGTTCAAACATTAAATAATACCGATGCTGCAAAAACTATTTCAACCAATAAAGTTCAACCTGGTGGTTCATTGGGATTGAGTTTAACGGGTTCCGGCATGACTAATCGCCTAGGTGTTTGGGATGGTGGAGCAGTACTTTTAACTCATCAGGAGTTTCAAAGCAGAGCTGTTCAATCAGATAATCCTTCTTCAACCAGCGATCATGCTACTCACGTTGCCGGAACGATGGTTGCAGGTGGTGTTGTTGCAAATGCAAAAGGTATGAGTTACCAAGCTCCAATCAAATGTTACGATTGGAATAGTGATGATGGTGAAATGGGAGCAGCTGCTGCGGCAGGTATGTTGGTTTCAAATCATTCATACGGACAAGTTGGAGGCTGGCAATGGGTTAGTGGTTCATCATGGAGATTTTGGGGTGACCAAAGTTTGTCTACTGAATTCGATTCGAAATATGGTTTTTATGATAATAATTCAGAGGTTTTTGATCAATTATTAGTTGATTATCCTTTTTACCTTCCATTTATGGCAGCGGGTAACGACAGAGGTAATGGCCCTTCAGGAAATTTTACATGGCAGGTTAGAAATTCAAACGGACAATGGGTGAATGGAACAGGAACACCTCCGGGAAAAATTGGTCCTTATGATTGTATGAGTGGTGGTCCGGCTAATGCTAAAAACGTTATGACAGTTGGAGCCGTAAATCCGATTTTGAACGGATGGACAGGAGCTTCAGGAGTTGTCATGAGTTCTTTTAGTGGATGGGGTCCTACAGATGATGGTAGAATTAAGCCGGATATTGTTGCAAACGGAGTAGATGTTTACTCAGCAGGTAGCAGCAGCAATTCAAATTATACAACCAAAGATGGAACTTCAATGGCAACTCCAAACGCAAGTGGTTCTGCATTGTTAATTCAGCAACATCACAATAATGTAAGAGGAAAATTCATGCGTTCTTCTACATTAAAAGGATTAATTATTCATACTGCAGATGAAGCTGGTTCAAATCCGGGTCCTGATTATAGTTTTGGATGGGGATTGATGAATACGGCAAAAGCTGTTCAAATGATTAATGATTCTGTATCGCAAAGAATTTCAGAAATGGTTTTGGCAAATGCAGGTACTTATACTTTAAGTTTTTATGCTGACGGAACTAAGCCAATCAGAGCAACAATTTGTTGGACAGATAAGCCCGGAACACCTCCAAATCCGGCATTAAACCCTGCAAATATTATGTTGGTGAATGATTTGGATATTCGTGTGAAAAGAAATAGTGATAATACAATTTACTTCCCTTGGAAATTAAATAAAGCAACACCTGCAGCCGCTGCAACAACCGGAGATAACAATGTAGATAATGTAGAGCAAATATTAATCAATGCTCCTGTTGCCGGAACTTATACAATCACAATTTCTCATAAAGGAACATTAAGCGGCTCTCAACCATATTCGTTTTTCTTAAGCGGTTTAACTCCAAAACCAAGTGCATCGTTTACAACTGCAAATAGAAATGTTTGTGCAAATACATCCATTACTTTTCAAGATCAATCAGCCGGTGCAGCGCAAAGAACTTGGTATTTCCCTGGTGGAGTTCCTGCATTTTCAACTTTATTGAATCCAAGTGTAACTTATAGCGCTCCTGGTGTTTATCCTGTTGCATTGGCTATTAAAAGCAGTGTTGGATACGATTCAATTTACCTGAATGATTATATTACAGTTGGTGGAATTGGTTTACCTTTTAACGAAACTTTTGAAGTTAATTCTGCTACTAGACAATTATGGTCTGTACAAAATTTTGATAATGATAGTACCTGGAGATTCTGGAATATTGCTGGTAATACTCCGGGAAATGTAGCTGTTGGAATTAATAATTACGACAATCCAACTTTTGGAAATTATGATAGATTGATTTCTCCGGTTTTAGATTTAAGAGGTTATAATGCAGCTACCATGACTTTCCAACATGCTTATACGCGTTATGATAATACCATTTCAGATTCATTGAACGTGTATATTTCAACCAATTGTGGTAGCACATGGACACGTTTAGGAAATTATGCTGAAAATGGAACCGGAAATTTTGCTACAGGTCCTAATGGAACTTTTGAAACTACAGATCCATTCATTCCATCATCTGCGGCAAACTGGTGTGGTGGTGGAGTAGGAGCAAATTGTTTTTCTTATAACCTAACTCCTTATGTTGGAAATTTCAATGTTAGGGTTCGTTTCGAACAAATTGGTTATGGTGGAAACAATATGTTTATTGACAATGTTCAAATCACAGGAACTTTAAACGCAGCTCCAATTGTAGGATTCAAAGCAGTTCAATCAACAGTTTGTGCCAATAGCAATGTGCAGTTTTTAGATTCTTCAAGAAATCAGGTTGCAGAATGGGCTTGGTATGTTAATGGTGTTTTAAAATCGAACCAAAGAAACCCAATTATTAAATTTACTGATGCCGGTACTTATGCAATTGCTTTAGCTGTTAAAAATGCAATTGGAAAAGATTCACTTTATAAAGCTAACTTTATTACTGTAAATGCGGGTCCTGCGAAACCTGTTGTTAATAGCAGCAAAGGAGTAGTATTATGTAATGGTGATAGCACTGTTATCAATACAACAGCAAGTTCATCGTTTATATGGTTTAAAGATAGCCTTGCCCAAACATTAAGTGCTACTTCATTTACAACCAAAGAGGCAGGTAAATATTTTGTTAGAACCTATGATGCAGGTGGATGTTATAGTCAGTCTGATGTATTAGATGTAAAAGCAGGTGTAACTCCAGCTAAACCAACTATTTCTAAAAATCTAAGTGGAAATGTTTTTTGTGATGGAGGTACTTTTGTTTTAACATCGAGTGCTGAATTAAACAACCAATGGTACAGAAATGGTGAATTAATAAGCGGACAAACCGCCAAACAATTAAGTTTTACAGATTCAGGTTCATTTGCTGTAAGCACCAATAACAATGGATGTACCAATACTTCAGACGTTATAAGAATTGATAAATTACCAAGACCAAATACCAGTGAAATTATTGGTAAACCTTGGGCTGTAAAAGGTGATACAGTTACATTCAGAGTAAATGGAAGTGCTGGTTCAACATTTGCATGGACAGCTTCAACTGCAACCATTCTTACATTAAACGGAAAAGATTCTATTAGAGTTAGAACAAATCCTGCTGGTGGAACTGCAACAATTACAGTTTTAGAAACAGGAAGTAACAATTGTAAAGGCTTAATGAAAACTTTGGAAGTTGGATTGGTTAATACAGGATTGTCTTCATTTGATGCAATCATGAACTTTAATGTTTATCCAAATCCTGCTAAAGAAAGTTTGAAACTTGATTTTAATATCAATGGAACTCATGATATCAAAGTTTCAATATTTAATATGTTGGGTCAATCGGTAATGGAAGCAGATTGGACAAATATTCAAGGAACTCAGCATAAAGAGTTGGCAATTAACAACCTTGAGAATGGTTTTTATGTAGTGCGTTTGGAAAGTAATGGTAAACAAATTACTAAGTCATTTATTAAATCAAACTAATTTTTAAGATGGTAAAGAAGCAGTTTTCTTATTTGTTTTTGTTGATAGTTTTACTAGGCGCAGGAGCTTGTAAGAAAACTGTTTCTGAATCATCAGAATCTAATCTTCCTTTAACTTATTCAGATTATCTAAAAACAGAAGCTAAAGAGCCGGTTGATGGAGTGATTTCCTTACAATCGTTTTCGAATAGAGATAATCATTTAACCAATGTGAGTTTTTTTGCAGAAGCAAGGTTTTTTGAAAATGGAGAAAATTCCAAATTACTTAATGTAGGAGATGTAAAAATTGGAGGATTGAATTTAATCCCTGATTCAAAAGGAACCTATAAAACGGATACCATTGCATTGGAAGAAAATCAAGAGCAATTTGGAAGGAATATTCGTGTTGAAATCAGCGGAAACAATGGTTTTAATACTTTCCTGGATTCGATTTATAGTCCTGAAAAAATTGTTTACGATACCTTTTGCATTTGTTCCGGACAGCATATCCGTAAAGCACCATTTCCTGTAAGATGGAACCAAGATTTGAATAATAAGGAAGTTCAGCTTGTTTTGGTTTATGATGGAATTTCATCTTCTTCAAGAACACAAAGTATGCCATCAGCATCTTATGCGCTTCCGGTTATAAAAGCAGAAGATTTGGGCACTTATGAAATCCAACCCAAAACTTTTTATAACTTTTTACCTGCAAGTTTTATCAAAATATATTTGGGTAGAAAAAACAGTAAAATTATACAGGTTTCAGGCAAAAGAATTAGGTTAGAGAGCATCACCTGGACAACAAGAAAACTGGATTTGATGTATTGATTGAAATACTTTTTAGTTCAAATTTTAGTTCAATTAAGAATTAAAATAGTTTGAGTTTAATTTCAATTTTAAAAGGAAATTCAAAATCATTTAATTTCAGAATCTTTCTTTTCATCAACTAGAAATCTTCTCCAAATCTCCCAAAGAATCATATACACCAATAAAGGGAAAACGATAAATGATAATTTGTTGAATTCCCATGCAGTGGCAAATTCAAAATGAATTAAATGCATAATTCCTCTTGTCATGCCACATCCATAACAATTGATATCAAATAAAATTACAGAAACACATTTTGGTGTTCCGTTATCAAAGTAATCTGCTGGGAGTATAAAAAGCACTATACCAACCAAAACAAGCAATCCAATTAGCGCTATTCCTGTCTTTTTTTTATTGTTTTTAACAAAAGCTATTTCCATAATTTATTTTCTGTTTAGAATCACAATTGCATTTTCATTTTTCTTTAAATAAGATATTACCTCCGAGTTATTATCGCCATCACGTATGGTTAAATTAGCGGTGCAAAACTTCATGGTTCCTTCATTTAAAGCTTGAATCCGAATGTTTCCTTTTTTATCTGTAAAAGGTATAACAATTGTTTTTTTCTCACCACCCATTACAAATTTATCTAAAACTTTTTTACCATTAACATAAATAGCAATTTCATCGCCATCATTGTATCTGGAATCCCAAACATCGATAACAATTTCCTGGCTGGTCCAGTTGAGTTTTAATACTTCATTATTTTTTAGAATCGTTCCTTTAGGTTTAATATTTGCGGCCTTCGCATTGGCATTTGCGGTTAAAATGGAGTCGATATTGTTTAAAGAATAGTTTGGCAAATACTTTTTAGCTAAGTCGCTTAAGTAATCCATTCCAATTAAATATATGGAACCATTGATACATTGTTCACCGGTATTAAATTTACCTGTAAAATTGCCTTGAATGATTGATTTGCCATTGGTAGTTTTAATCCTGGCATTATTTACTTGTATATAACAAAATGTTTTTGGGTCGGCATTGGATTTTGTATCAAGATTTGCAGTTTCATTAAATGATATTTTTTTATTGTCCCAATCAACACTTCCATTAATTATTGTTTTCGTTCTATCACTACCATAAATATCGGTTAAAGATGTTCCTTCTATTTTTCCTTTACTTGATTCTTTAAATTGTAATTTAAAAGTAATGAGTTCCTTGGTAGAAAGTTCAAGTGTTCCTGCGAATTCATAAATTTTATCAGCCTGAGAAATAGATAGATGAGGAATAATACTAATTAAAAACAGGAACAGAATTGATTTCATTCTTTTTTTTTATAATTTGGATTTACAATTTAAATAAAAATTCATGAAACAAATCAACAAACTCTTCGCAGCTGCTTTAGTAGCACTCCTTTTAATTTCAGGTGGCGCTTATGCTTCTTTCCCTGTAAAAAATGAAACTAAAAAAGAACAAACTTCTAAGTCTGATTCTAAATCTGAAATCAATGCATTAAGTATTGATCAAAGTCAAGTTGCAGCAACTACTAAAGTTGAATCAGCTGACCCTGTAGCAGCAAACGGATTAGATGAAAAATGGGTTCTTGTATTATTATGGTTCTTCTTAGGTGGTTTTGCCGCTCACAGATGGTACAAGAAAAAACCAGTTGGTTGGAACATCCTTTACATCTTAACTGCTGGTGGTTGCGGTATCTGGGCAATCGTAGATTTAATTAATATCTTAACTGATAATTTCTAAATCGAAAGATTTCAATATTAAAAAGCCGACTACATTCTATTGTGGTCGGCTTTTTTGTTTATTTTCTTTCTTTTTTTCTTAAAATCTTATTTCCTCAAATCTTCCTAAGGGTAAACCACATGTTTGGTTTTCACATACATAAATACCTGGTTCGTTTGTAATTTTCTTTTCTTTAAACAATGGAATCTCGCTGTTTCCTTGTAAGTAAAAACTCAATTGATTTGGTCTGAAATTTTCACGGTATTTTTTCAATTCTACTTCTACATTTTCTCCACTAGCCAATATCTGGAAATATCCTTCTGATATTTGTAATATCAATTGCATCCAATTACTAAAACCACTTGGGAATTTCACCAGTTTATTGCTAATCATTCCTATCATGGTTTCGCATTTGTTTAGGTATGATTCTTCTTCAAAATAATACGATAACTGATGCAATGATTTTGCAAAACATGAATTCGGTGAAGGAATCACATCATCATTCACATCTACTTTTCTACTGATTAATTCTTTTTCATTTAATGCCGTAAAAACAAACATTTCCTTACTGGTATCAAAGAATTTTTCAATAGATAAATCCATCCATTTTTTAGCCTCAATCAAATAACTTTCATCTGAATTGGCTTCTGCAGTAGCTAATAATGCTTCTACAAACTGAGCGTAATCTTCAGCAAATCCTTTAATACTTGTTTTACCTGATTTATGAATCCTGTACAATTCATTTTCCTGAATAAAAGTACTCATCATTTTATCCATCAGGTTTTTTCCGGCCGAAGTAAAAGCTGGATTGTTTAAAGCCATTCCTGCTTCTGCATAAGCTTTTGCTAGTAATGAATTCCATGAGCAAATGATTTTATCATCTAGTCCGGGTTTGATTCTATTGTTTCTTACAGCAATTAATTTTTGATTACATCTGGAAATGATTGTTTGAATTTCAGCTAAAGATTTTCCTATTAATTTTTCCAGTTCTTCATCTGTTTTGCTGATGTACAAAATATTACTCTCATGTTCCCAATTGCCTTCTTCAGTACAAGAATAATACAAACTAAAATCAGCTTCATCTTCACCCAAAATCTCTTTCAATTCCGATTTCTTCCAGATATAATATTTCCCTTCAATCCCTTCACTGTCGGCATCTAAAGCAGAATAATACAAGCCTTCTGGTGACTTCATTTCTGATTCTAGATAAGCGTGAATGGATTCTGTTACTTCTTTGAACAATGGGTTTTTGTAGTAGGAATAGGCTCTTGCATATAAACTCAATAATTGGGCATTGTCGTAAAGCATTTTTTCGAAATGAGGGGCAATCCAATAACTATCGGTGCTGTAACGGGCAAATCCTCCTGTTAATTGGTCGTTGATACCACCCTTTGCCATTTTTATCAATGTAGTTTCAACGGCTTCTTTGCAAATATCATCACCAAAATAAAAAGCATATTGCATGAAAAAATCCCAGTTGTTTGGCATTGGGAATTTGGGTGCCCAATTGTAACCACCATGTGTTAAATCAAAATTTGATTTCCATGATGAAATGGCTTCATGCACAAATCTGTTTGATATAACTGAATCTTCAACAGGAACCAGTTTATCCAGACTTTTAATTCCGTTCGAAAGTTTGGTAGCAAAAACCATGGCTTCTTCCGGTTTTTCTTCATAGAAATTAGCTAGAGCCATCAAGGTTTGTTCCCACTTATCTTTTGGAAAATAGGTTCCACCATGTAAAGGTCTTCCATCAGGTAAAGTGAACATATTCAAAGGCCAACCTCCTTGACCGGTAAGCAATTGCACCGCATCCATATAAACCTGATCCACATCTGGTCTTTCTTCTCTGTCGACTTTAATGCAAACGAAATACTCATTCATGATAGCAGCAGTATCGACTTTTTCGAAACATTCTCTTTCCATCACATGGCACCAATGACAAGCAGAGTAACCTATGCTCACCAAAACCAGTTTGTTTTCCAATCGGGCTTTTTCAAAGGCAGTTTCACTCCATTCAACCCAATTTACTGGGTTATAGGCATGTTGCAGCAAATAAGGACTAGAGGCATGTATGAGTTGATTAGGAGTTTTATTCGTATGGTTCATTTTTTTGAATTGTCTTGCAAATAAAGCAAATACATTTGCCTAAAGTTTTAATCAATTTTGAAAGAGCAGATTTTTAAGTTCAAACAATTCAGTTTATCACAAGGTAAAAGTGCCATGAAACTCGGCACCGATGCTGTTGTTTTGGGTGCTTTTGTGAATCCAAATCAAGCAAAAAATATATTAGATATTGGAACAGGTACCGGCATTCTTTCACTCATGATGGCTCAAAAATCGGATGCAATTATTCAAGCTGTTGAGATAAATGAAATAGCTGCAATTGAAGCTGAATTTAACTTCAAACAAAGTAAATGGACTGAGCAATTGAGTTTATTCAAGGGTTCTATTCAGGATTATGCTTCAAGTAATTCATCCACTAAATTCGATTTGATTATCACTAATCCACCTTATTTTGTTGCCGGAAATCAGTTTGAGATTGAAGATGAAAAACGCAGAACAGCCCGTCATACCAATACTTTATCCTTTGATGAATTGGCAAAATTAATGGCAGAATTACTTCATGAAGATGGAACAATAGCAATGGTTTTACCAATTCAGGAAGCAGAATTGTTTATTCAGATTGCCGAAACATACCTGCTCTTCCCAAAAGAAATTTTACAAGTATTTCCTAAAAAGTCAAAGCCATCTAATCGTTTAGTGATGTTGTTTTCAAAACAAATGCAAAACATCACACAACAAGAACTGGTAATTTACAATGAAGACAATTCCTATACCAATGAATATTATGAACTAACCAAGGATTTTTATCTCTGGAAGGATAAATCTTAGTGTTCAATAAACTTGATATCGAACTTGGCCAATTCCTTTAAAATTGGTTCATAATACATTGGACTTAATGGAATTTGAACGCCTTTGTCAATAATCTTTCCCTGTAAAATGAGTTTGGCAGCGATGGCCATTGGTAAACCAACTGTTTTAGCCATGGCAGTTAATACTTCATCTTCGCCTTTTACTATCAATGAACTATTGGCTTTAAAATTCTTTTTGTCTTTTTTGTAGGTGATTTCATGTTTCATCACAATCATATCTAATTCACCTTTTTTTAACTTCCATTTTTGTGTAAGCAGGTGTTGTAGAATTTGAGCAGGACTAGCATTAGCAATACCAATTTTCTCATCGTTTAATAAACCAAGCCATTTAATTTTTTGAAACTCTTTTGAGGTTTGAGCTTTGTTCATAAAGCGACTTAATTGTATCTCCAGATTTTGTTGGTTTGCTCCTGATAAAAGAGCTGCCATCAATTCTCTGTAAGTCATGTTTTCGCTATTCGAAATTTTATAGGTATCGTCTGTAAGACCTAATTTCACAAGGTAATTCCAGTTCTGACTATAATTCTTTCTTCTTAATGTTCCTCTTAAAACTGTGTGAGCGGAATCAATTCCATAAGGTGAAATATAACCCAATGAATCACGGTTGGCATAACTTTCGAATTTGCCTAATTCGGGAACCATAACATCAACTGTCTGACTAAAAATTCTGTTTGGTGGAATGAATTTCACCTGTTTATTTTCGAGATAAGTTGCAGTTGCTTGTCCTGCTAAAATCACATTTCTCGGGTTCCAAGTGAATTTATAGTTCCAAGGATTGTCGTCATATTCAGGAGCTACCAATCCACCACAATACGATTTAAATGAAGTGATTTCACCACCCTCTTTTTGAATCTGATGAATCATTTGCATGGCAGATAAATGATCGATTCCCGGGTCTAAACCAATTTCGTTTAATAACAAAATTCCTGCTTTTTGAGCAGCTTTATCGAGTGATTTCATTTCCTCACTCACATAAGAAGCAGTAATCAGGTTTTTGGCAGATTTGATACAATCTTTAGCCACCAGAATATGTAATGTTGGAGGTAATAAAGAAATGACCAAATCAGCTGTTTGAATCAGTTTTTCTCTTTCTTCTTTGTTATTGATATCGATTGCGATGGCCTTGGCAAACTGACTTTTCCCTACTTTCTTTTGAGCCAATTCAAGATTGGCATCAATGATGGTGATTTGCCAGTTTTCTTTTTTGGCGTTAGATAACAAATATTTAATCAGATATGATGAGGATAATCCTGCTCCAAACACAATGATATGCTTCATAATTCAATGAATATAAGTAGCGAAACTAATAGCAATCATTGAACTGAACAAATGAATCAAAGTGATTTTTTACCATAATCATAATTTTATTGCTTGAAACCTTTATTCTTCTAGGCTTTCTTTGCTTTTTAATTAAGCTTTATCTAACTTGTGAATATGATTGAAACAGTGAAAAGAGAAGTGAAGCTGCT
>JBMLOK010000112.1:0-17944 GCA_049243005.1 Bacteroidia bacterium
TATTTAAAAGAAGCGTTTAAAAGAGCAGAATCTGGTAATTACCATTATGGAATTAAACTTGTTAGAGGCGCTTACATGGAAAAAGAAGGAGAAAGAGCACAACAAATGGGCTATAAAAATCCGATTCAACCAGACAAAGCCTCAACTGACAGAGATTATGATTTAGCTTTGGATTTTTGTTTAGAAAACATCAATAAAATGGCCATTTGCGCTGGTTCTCATAACGAAAAAAGCAGCGAACATTTAGTTAATTTGATCAAAAAACACGGATTGGAAAAGAACGATTATAGAATTTACTTTTCTCAATTATTCGGAATGAGCGACCATTTGAGTTACAATCTGGCACATGCAGGTTATAATGTTGCTAAGTATTTACCTTACGGACCGGTTAAATCTGTTTTACCTTATTTATTTAGAAGAGCTCAGGAAAATACAAGTGTTCAAGGTCAGGCTGGAAGAGAATTGAGCTTAATTCAAAAAGAAATCAAAAGAAGAAGAAAGGTTTCTTAATGAAATACGGTATTTCTGAAATTGGAAAAGCTGTTGAAACCCTCATTCCATTAACAGAAAATCATTTAATTTTCTGTTTCTATGGTGAAATGGGTGCAGGAAAAACTACGCTTATTAAGGAACTTTGTAAATCGCTTAATGTATTGGACGAAGTAAGTAGTCCAAGTTTTGGATTAGTAAATGAATATAAAATTTCAGAGAAGGAAAGTATATTTCATTTCGACTTTTACAGAATTAAAAACATTGAAGAAGTATATGATATTGGGTATGAAGATTATTTTGACTCAGGAAATATTTGTCTAATAGAATGGCCTGAAAAAATAGAATCAATATTATCAAAGGAGAACTTCCTAAAAATTGAAATCGAAATATTGAATGATATCCGGAATTTGAGTGTGAAAGAAATAATAAACTACTAAAAGTTGCTGGGTAGAGTTCTTTAAAATCTGTATATTTGAGTTCTAACCTACTAAAAGAATCGAACATTCCATGCAAGAAACCCCTGCTTTTGGCTTTAGTGAATTGGCAAAACAAGCCTCTCTTCAACCCAAAGAAGCTTTGCTTGAAGTATTTCAGCCTCATAAAACACTTTATATAGGTGTTCCTAAAGAAACTACATTACAAGAACATAGAGTTCCATTAACACCTTCATCTGTTCAGGTTTTGGTAAATAATGGAAATGAAGTTTGGATTGAAAGTGGAACCGGTGCCGGCGCAGGATTTTCAGATAAAGATTTTAGTGAAGCAGGTGCTAAAATCTGTTTTTCAAAAGAGGAAATTTTTAAAGCTCATGTAATTGTTAAAGTTGAGCCACCAACTGAGGAAGAAATTCAACTTTTAAGTCCTGATAAACTTTTGATTTCTGCCCTTCAACATGGCTCAAAATCAGAAAAATTCATCCGTAGTTTGATGAATAAAAAAATCAATGCCTTTGCTTTTGAATACCTGAAAGATATTGATGGCTCCTACCCTGTTGTTAGAACAATGAGTGAAATTGCTGGATATTCTGCAATATCTGTAGCGTCAGAATTGTTGAGTGTTAACAGAGGTGGCAAAGGTGAAATGTTAGGAGGAGTTACAGGAATTCCACCAACAGAAATCTTAATTATAGGTGCAGGAACTGTTGGAAGATTTGCTGCCAAAGCAGCATTGGGATATGGCGCTATGATTAAAGTTTTCGACCATTCTCTTACCAACTTAAGGAGTTTACAAAACGAAATTCAGCAACAGGTTTACACCTCACTTGTACATCCAAAAATACTTCACAAAGCATTAATGTCGGCAGATGTTGTAATTGGCTGCATTAGAAATGAAGAAGGAAGAAGTCCGGTTTTGATCACTGAAGAACAAATTTCTCACATGAAAGAAGGTTCGGTAATAATTGATATAAGTATCGACCAGGGAGGAATTTTCGAAACTTCCGAAATTACAAGTCACTCAAAACCAACCTTTACAAAACATGGTGTAATTCACTATTGTGTTCCAAATATTACATCAAGAGTAAGCAGAACAGCGAGTTATGCTTTGAGCAATATTTTAAGTCCTTTATTAATGAAACTTAGCGAATCAGGCTCATTAACAGATTATCTGTATAATAATGCCGAATTAAGGAGTGGGATTTATATTTATAAAGGTAATTTAACCAACAAACATTTAGGTAAACGTCTGAGTATCTACCACAAAGACATCGATTTATTGCTGGGAGCGCATATTTAGAACAATCATTGCTTTCCAAATTAATTTTAAGTTTTAAAGTTATCTGACTAAATAACAGCCAAATAAATCATCCACACCCCTGTGGATAGATGGTGTATTAGTTGGCATCTTGATTTCCGTAATTTGTTGTTCTGAAATTGTTCCACGCAAGTATAGCAAGCATTTCACGGAATGTATATTTCCAAGAAAATAAGTTTCACGGAAATAAAAAGATGTTGAAAAACTTGTGTTTAAAGGCAATTAGGGATTAAAAAATGAAATTTACTTATTACGGACATTCGTGTTTTTTACTGGAAACAGGCGGCAAGAAATTGTTGTTTGATCCCTTTATTAAGCAAAATGAATTGGCTAAGGAAATTTCTATTGATTCAATAGAGGCTGATTATATTTTAGTTTCACATGGTCATATGGACCATACTGATGATTTAGTTTACATCGCAAAAAGAACCAATGCATTAGTAATTAGTGGATGGGAAATCATGCTGTGGCTTGAAAAACAAGGAGTAAAAAATCTTCATTCAATGAACATAGGTGGTAAAGCCAACTTTGATTTTGGGACTGTTAAAATAACTTTTGCAGCCCATTCTTCAAGTTTACCTGATGGCACTTATGGAGGAACTTCTATTGGCTTTTTAATTTTTTCTGAAGGTAAGACTATTTACTATAGTGGAGACACCGGATTAACTCAGGAAATGAAGTTAATTGGTGAATTTAATCCTGCAGATTGGGCAATTTTGCCAATTGGTGGTAATTTCACTATGGATGCTGATGATGCTGTAATTGCTTCAAATTTCATTCAATGTGATAAAATTATTGGAATTCATTACGACACTTTTGGTCCAATTAAAATTGACCATAATGCCGCCAAACAAGTATTTTCAGACCAAAACAAAGAATTATTTCTCTTAAACATTTCAGAAACCATTCAATTGTAATTTATTCAAATGAGCAAAACCATATCAATCGTAAATCAAAAAGGTGGCGTAGGAAAAACCACAACTGCTATCAATTTAGCTGCAAGTTTAGCTGTACTTGAATACAGGACACTATTAGTAGATGCAGATCCACAGGCAAATTCCACATCAGGAATTGGATTAGATCCTAAAGACATCAGAACCGGATTATACGAAGTTTTGGTAAATGAAGTCCCTGCTAAAGATGCAATTTTGAGCACTGAATACCAATATATGGATATTCTTCCCTCTAATATCGACTTGGTAGGAGCTGAAATCGAATTAATTAGTGTTCCAAACAGGGAGAAATTGATGAAATATGCTTTTTCTAAAATAAAAGATGATTATGATTTTGTAATCATTGATTGTTCTCCTTCATTAGGTTTAATTACAACCAATTCATTGGCAGCAAGTGATTCAGTAATTATTCCAGTTCAATGCGAATATTTTGCATTAGAAGGTTTAGGGAAATTGCTTAACACTGTTAAAATTATTCAATCGGGAATGAACCCTGATTTACAAATTGAGGGTTTATTATTGACAATGTATGATATGCGTCTTCGTTTAAGTAACCAGGTGGTTGATGAAGTAAAAATGCATTTCCAACAATTGGTTTTTGATACAATCATTCAGAGAAATACAAAACTATCTGAAGCACCAAGTTTTGGAAAAGCAGCAATTTCTCACGATGCAGAAAGTAAAGGAGCCATTAATTATTTAAATCTGGCAAAAGAATTGCTACATAAAAACGGATTAACTAAAAGCGGAGCAGCAGACTTTAATACACAAACAACAAATAACTAATATTTCTATAGTAATTATATGAGCAAACAACAAAGAAACGCACTGGGAAGAGGATTAAGCGCATTGCTCGAAAATGCCAGTACCGATATCACAGGATCAGAAGCAAAACCACTGAATTCTATCAGTGAAATTCCTATTAGTCAGGTTCAGGCAAATCCATTTCAACCACGTGATGTTTTTGAAGAAACTGCCTTAAATGAATTAGCAGAATCTATCAAGGTTCACGGTATTATTCAACCAATTACTGTTAGAAAATTAGGTTACGATTCTTATCAAATTATAAGTGGTGAAAGAAGAACCCGTGCTGCAAGAATCGCTGGTTTAACAAATATTCCGGCTTATATCCGTTTGGCTGATGATCAAGGAATGCTAGAAATGGCATTAATTGAAAACATTCAACGCGAAGAATTAAATGCGATGGAAATTGCATTCAGTTATAAAAGACTATTGGATGAATGTTCTTTAAATCAAGAACAATTAGGTGATAGAGTTGGTAAAAATCGTTCTACTGTAAACAACTATTTACGTTTATTAAAACTTCCGGATAATATTCAAGTAGCTATCAGAGATAATGAAATTACGATGGGTCATGCCAGAGCAATTATCAATATTGAAGATGCTGATGAACAACAATATTTATTCAACAAAATGGTTGAAGATAGTTTATCTGTAAGAGATGTTGAAACTTTGGTTCGTCAGGCTCATGAAAGAGTTGAAGAAAAAAAAGCAAGCAATCCTGCAAAGAAAAAAGCTGAAACTCCATCAAGTTTTATTGAGTTTCAACAAACATTAAGTAATAAATTCGATACTAAAGTAAAAATCAAAGCAGATGAAAGAGGACGTGGTTCTTTGGTCATTCCTTTCAAATCTCAACAAGATTTAAAACGACTTATTGATTTACTGTGATAAGAATTTTTTCAATCATATTACTATTAATTTTCACCGGAACCAGCTTAAAAGCTCAGGCTCCGGTGAAAAAACCTGAACCTAAAAAGGAGTCAAATCCATATCATAAAGTTACATTAATAGCATTGGTTCCGGGTGCAGGACAGATCTACAATAAAAAATACTGGAAACTTCCTATTATTTATGGTGGATTTGCAGCATTAGGCTATTCTTATGTATTTTATAAAAATGAATATAACTCTGTAAGAGAAGCTTATATTCAAGTGCTAAACAAACAACCTGTTACAAACCCAGAGTTTGCAAATTTGCCCGGAGAAATGTTGTTAAACGTACGAGAAAGTTATAGAAAATCAAGGGATTTATCCATCATTTCTATGGTAGGATTATATGCATTACAAATTGTAGATGCCACTGTTGACGCTCATTTAAAAGGTTTTGATATGAGTGAAAACTTAAGTTTAAGGATTAGTCCTGATATTCGTCAAACACCTTATTGTACTTCAACCGGACTAAGTTTCACCTTAAGTATCCGATAAAAATTTCCTTAATCGGAATTTCTTGTTTATATTACAGCAAAAATTGCTCTTTTGAGCATTCTTAAAACAAAGAATAAATGAAAATCGCACTATTAGGCTACGGTAAAATGGGAATGGCTATTGAAAAAATAGCAATGGCAAAAAACCATGAAATCATTTACAAAGTAACATTAGAAAATGCTTATGATTTTATGCCACTTAGTCTTAAAAATGTTGATGTAGCTATTGACTTCAGCATGCCTACAGCAGCTGTTGATAATATCCATAAGTGCTTTGAAGCCGGTGTACCTGTTGTTGTTGGAACAACTGGTTGGTATGATCAATTAGATGAAATAAAAGAATTAGCTGAAAAAGAAGGACAGGCCTTAGTTTATAGTTCAAACTTTAGTGTTGGAGTAAATTTATTTTATAAACTGAATAAAATTTTAGCTTCAATGATGACAAATTTCGACAATTATGATGTCATGATTGAAGAAGTACATCATACTGCTAAATTAGATCACCCAAGTGGAACTGCTTTAAGTTTAGCAAAACAAGTAATGGCAGAATACCCACAAAAAACTACTATCAAAGACCGATTAATATTCGATAAAAATCAACCTGCACAGAGCGCAAAAGCTCATGAATTATTGATTGAATCATACAGAGAAGGAGATGTTACAGGATTACATACTGTAAAATATGAATCGGTTATTGATTCAATTCAGATTACACATGATGCAAAATCTCGTTATGGTTTTGCCAAAGGAGCTCTTATGGCTGCCGAATGGATCATTGGCAAAAAAGGAGTTTACACAATGGATGATATCTTAAATCTAGATGATTTCATCAAAGGTTCTTAATACTTTATCATTCAATTTCAACCATTTAGCAAAACTAAAATTAGTTTTTCCTATATTTTTAGCATTTTGCCCTCAACAAAAGCATTTCAGATGACACAATCATTTAATCTTTCAGAAACTTTCAAATTTTATTTTACTAGTCCTAAAGAATTCACTAAAAAACAATGGATAATTACAATTATCTGGTGTTTGTTAAATCTAATTATTGCAGGATTATACATTAGTGCTGGTGCTAGTTATGCATCAGCAATCATGAATTTTGTATATGGTTGTTCTTTGATTCTTCTTTATTTCACTGGTTTATTGGCGTTAATTATTGCACCATTAGTTTTTGTTTTACTATTCGCTTTACATAAATTATACTTTAGCTTTAATAATATCATTGGTAAAGAAAAAGATTCAAAAGAAAATAAGTTTTTATCAGCACTCATTCTTTTGGGTAGTATATTCCTTTTCAATCAATATTTTTCAATTTTCATTAGTATAGGAATTGTAGTGGTTGCTATAATTTTAGCAATAGGTAAACCAGATAATAGAATGACTTATGAATGGTCGGATGCAATTTGGTTTGCTACTTTAGCTGCAACTGTTATTCGTTCTTATTTTATTGAAGCTTATACGATTCCTACTCCTTCAATGGAGAAATCATTGTTGGTTGGAGATTTTCTTTTTGTTAGTAAAATGCATTTTGGTACAAGATTACCAATGACACCATTAGCATTTCCTTTTGCACACAATACGCTTCCTTTAACAGATTCAGTAAACTCTTATTTAGATTGGATGTCGATGCCTTACAAACGCTTAAGTGCTATTAGTCCAATTAAAAATAATGACGTTGTTGTGTTTAATTATCCTTATGAAGATGGAAGACCAAGTGATAAAAAAGAGAATTATATTAAACGTTGTTTAGCTATTGCAGGTGATAGCATTGAAGTTATTCATGGTGAGGTTTATGTGAATGGGGTTGCTGCAGATAAACCTAAAAATATGCAAGTAAACTATTATGTGAAATTAGATGAACAAGATGGTTGGGATGATGAAAGATTTCATAAAATCAGAAGAAAATATGATATAACTGAAGGAAAACAAGTACACGGAGGAAATCTTGATTTTGAATTCGTTATGCCATATAAAGTAAAACAGGATTTTGAAAATGAAAGAGGTATTTCGGAAGTTGATTCAATTATACAAGACAGAGGTGTATACCAAGATGGTATATTCCCTCATATTGATAATAATACATGGAATGTAGATTATTTTGGACCACTTTATGTTCCTAAAGCCGGTTCTGAAATCAAACTTGATAGTTTTACTTATCCTTTATATGAGCGTGCAATTCGCGTTTATGAAAACAATCCAGATTTTGAAACCAAAAATGGCAAGTTCTATTTAGGAGGTAAAGAAATTACAACATATACTTTCAAATATAACTACTACTTTATGATGGGTGATAATCGTCATAATAGTGCTGATAGTCGTTTTTGGGGATTTGTTCCTGAAACAAATATTGTTGGAAAAGCATTATTTGTTTGGATGAGTTGGGATAAAGATGGTGAAAACCTATTTAAAAATATCCGTTGGAATAGGTTATTTAGAGGAATAAAATAACTTTTATAAAACAAAACAAAAAAGGGAATTTTCAATTGAAAATTCCCTTTTTTGTTTTGTTTGTATCTTATTTATTTAACACAATTTGAATATGCCCTAAATGAGTTTTGCAATGCCAATCGTATTGTGCCAAAGCCAATTTCAAACTATATTCTTTGTTGTATTCAGGATGAATATAAACACGTTCAAAATCACTTTCACTCATGCTATTTAATAATTTAATCCATCTTTCATGAACTCCTCTAATAATTGATAAAGAAGGCAAAATATCAAATTCTTTCTCATCATCCATTTCTACAAAAGCATCTTGTAAATAAGGTTTGATTGCAGGTTTATCTTCACTTAAAGCTAGTTTAAAACGAATAAAAGCATTCATATGACTATCAGCTAAATGATGAACAACCTGTCTCACTGTCCATGAACCCTCTCTATAGGTATTGTTCAATTGTGTTGAATTCAATTGTTTCAATTTAGCCTCTAACAAATCAGGGAAATGTTGAATAGTGGCTTTATACATTTCCATCATTTCCTGATTAATAGTATCAGGCGAAACGAATCTACCTATTGGAAATTTAAGTGCTTCCATCTTATAAATCTATAGCAATTTCATTTTTTATCAAATCTTCAAAAGTTTCTCTTTGACGAATCAAATGTGCTTGACCATTGTATAACATAACTTCTGCAGGACGAAATCTTGCATTGTAATTACTACTCATTGTAAAGCCATAGGCACCGGCATTTCTAAAGCACAGAATATCCCCTTCTCTTACTTCATTTAATTTTCTATCCCAACCAAATGTATCTGTTTCACAGATATAACCTACAACTGTGTAAATTCTTTGTTTTCCCTCAGGATTTGAAATGTTCTCTATGTGGTGGTAAGAATCGTATAACATTGGTCTGATTAAATGATTTAAACCACTATCAACTCCAACAAAAACAGTTGCTGTTGTTTGTTTAAGTACATTTACTTTAACTAAGAAAAATCCTGATTCACTTACTAAAAACTTTCCTGGTTCAAACCATAATTCTAAATCTCTACCATAATCTTTGCAGAACTCTAAAAAGCGAGTTGCCAAAGCTGAACCTAACTCTTCAATATCTGTAGTAATATCTCCTTCTTTATAAGCAACTTTAAATCCACTTCCAAAATCAAGAAACTCTAAATCTTTGAAATCTCTAGCAGCATCGAACAATATTTCGGCACCTTGCAAAAACACACCCGGGTCTAAAATATCAGAGCCGGTATGCATGTGTAAGCCATTCACTTTAATCTTTTGTGATTCTACAACTCTAAGCACATGGCGTAATTGATAAACAGAAATACCAAACTTAGAATCAATATGACCTGTTGAAATTTTGCTATTACCACCGGCTAAAATATGCGGGTTTATGCGAATACAACATGGAACAGAATTACCATAGATTGACCCAAATTGCTCTAAAATCGAAATATTATCGATATTAATATGAACACCTAATTCTACTGCTTCCTGTATCTCTTCAATGCTTACACAATTTGGAGTAAAAATTATCTCATTGGGTAAAAAACCTGCTCTTAAACCCAATTGAACTTCATTAATAGAAACCGTATCTAAGCCACTACCCTGCTTTTTTAATAATTTTAAAACTGATGAATTATTTAAAGCCTTACAAGCATACTTTATTTGAACATCAACTGGAGCAAAAGCTTTCTTTAGTTTATTGTATTGATTAATAATTTTTTCTGCTTCGTACACATAAACCGGTGCACCAAATTCTTCTGCTACTTTTAGTAATTGTTGATTTCTATCCATTCTACAAAAATATGAAAACAATTAATTTCTTAACGAATAAATTAAAATATGATAATGTCGAACCATTTTATTTAGGGCATGGATAAACCTATCAATGAGAGATATGTATTTGTACTCGTTTTTTTTATAACTGTTCTTTCAGGAATGCATCTTAGTCTTATGGATATTGATGCAAGCCAGTATGCAGCCATAAGTAAAGAAATGTTTTACAATAAAAGCTATCTGGAGATTTATTGCAGAGGACTGGATTATCTTGATAAACCTCCAATGTTATTCTGGACATCTGTAGTATCTTTTAAAATCTTTGGTATCCATGAATGGTCATACCGATTGCCTTCAGTTTTAATTTCAATTCTAGGTTTATTCTCACTTTTTAAATTTACTAGATTATACTACCCTACTCCAATTGCATTTTATTCAGTACTGATATTTGCGTCAAGTCAAGCTTTTTTTCTGATGAGCCATGATGTTAGAACTGATACCATGTTATGTGGCTTTTTATTATTTTCCTTATGGCAGCTAGGTTCCTATTTTAAATTTAATAGGCCATTGAATCTTTACCTAGGAACAATTGGAGTTGCTTTTGCAATGATGACGAAAGGTCCAATTGGGTTGATTGCGCCAGTTATCATAATTGGAATAAACCTTATTTATACAAAAAAACTAAAACTCTTATTAGATATAAAATTATTGTTTGCAATTTTACTATTGGCGATGCTGTTATTCCCAATGTCATATGGCCTCTATACACAATTTGATTTGCATCCTGAAAAGGAAGCCTATGGTTTGAAAGGTCCATCAGGAATCAGATTTTATTATTGGATTCAAAGTTTCGGAAGAATTACTCATGAAAGCAATTGGGATAACAATCCAGAACCTTTGTTTTTAGTTCATAGCTTTTTATGGAGTTTTTTGCCTTGGCCAATTCTTTATTTTCTTGCTATTATAAAAATTATTAATCAAACCATAAAAAAAGAATTACGCACCTATTTACCAGAACTTTCAAGCATAGGAGGATTTTTAATTCTATTTCTTATTATGAGTTTTTCATCCTACCAATTACCACATTATACGTTTTTTATTCATCCATTGGCTGCAATAACTCTCTCCCATTTTATATATCATTTTAAGGAGGATATGTTACTAATAAGAAGAATTGCAATCCTTCAATTTATTGTTTTCATTGTTCTAGGTGCAGTTCTCTTTTATTTAAACGCATGGGCATTTCCAAACAATCCTTTTCTATTTAATTCTATAGTTGTTGTTGCACTTATTTACAATTTCGATTTACTCTTTTTTTCTAATAAAAACAGAAAATCCAATATTATCTGGAGTAGCTTTTTGTTTATGGCAGTATGTAATTTCATACTTAATACACAAGTATATCCATCAATCTTTCAGTTTCAAGCCAATGAGAAAATCGCTGATTATATGAATAAAAATCACGCCAATGCATCACTTCATATTTACAAAACAGATTATTGGTATAGCTGCGATTTTAAACTGAAACAAAATATCCAAAAAGAAAATCAACTGGATTCATTGTTGCAATTTTCGCAGACGAAAAAGCTGTTTATTATGACAAATGAAGAGGGACTAAGTGATATAAAAAGCAAATTAAAAATAAAAGACATAAGTAGTTTTAAGAACTATCCCGTATCCAATCTAAGTTTAGAATTTATCAATCCATACAAAAGAAATAAAACAATCTCTTATCTTTATCTTGTAGAAACAAATTAAGATGAGAAAACTAAAGTTAATTCTAATAACTATGATGGTGCTATTTGGCACAATAACTCAAGCTCAGAAACATCATCATCCTGAAAAAGCTGCTATAAAACTGGTATTATCACAACAACAAAGTGCATGGAATAATGGCTCAATAGATAGCTTTATGATGTTTTATTGGAATAGTCCAGATCTACGATTTGTTAGCAAAAAAGGAGTAAGTTATGGCTGGCAGAAAGTTAATGATAACTATAAAAAGTCTTATTCCAACAAGGAAAAAATGGGCAAACTTGAATTTGATATTAAATCAATTGAGTTTGTAGATAAACAAAATGCGATAGTTGTTGGATCCTGGGCCATCCAAAATAATGATGGAAATCCTTCCGGTTTTTTCACTCTTTGGTTTAAAAAGATTAAAGGAAAATGGATGATTATTTTAGATCATACATCTTAGTCTTTTGCAGCTTCACGCATCATTGCAACCGCAAGTTCTTTGCCTAAATATGCATCAATAATGGCATGAACTCCATATAATAATGGCGTTAATAGTACTGCTACAGTAAGTTTATAAATATAGTTTACAATCCCAATACCTATAACCAATTTCAAATCCCACCCTGCCCCAATGTAAAAGGCAATTAATAGTACTACAAAACTATCAATAAACTGAGAAACCAAGGTAGAACCAGTTGATCTTAACCACAAATACTTATCACCGGTTTTCTTCTTTACATAATGAAAAACACTAACATCGATAATTTGACCCACTAAAAATGCAACTAAACTTCCAATAATAATCCATAATCCCTGACCGAAAATATTCTCATAAGCTAATTGCATGTTTAAGTTACCAGAACCGGTTTCTTTTACTAACCAAAAATCGGCAGGAGTAAGTTTAATTGCTCCAAAAATTACTATAAATGAATATGAAATTAAGGCTGCAGCTATGTAACTAAATAGTTTCACACCACTACTTCCAAAATATTCATTGATTATATCTGTCATCACAAAAACTATAGGCCATAATATTACACCTGCAGTCATATTAAATGTAAAATCATTTCCTAAAAAATTCATGTGGACCGGACTCAAACCAAGTGTGCTTTCCAAAGAAAAAATCTTCACCCCAATAAATTCGGCAACAATTGCGTTTGCAATAAAAAATGAACCTAAAACAAGGAATAAAATATTCCTCTTATTTTCTTTAATCATGTATCAATTAAAAATTTACTTCATCAAAAAAAAGGAATAAACCTGATATTATTTACTAAACAGCAGGTTTAAATGATATATGACAAATTATAAAAAATTAAAATGATTCAATATATCATCATTTTCATGCAAAAAACAGAACCACCTGATTTCATAAATTCACTGGTTTCTGTTTCATAAACCTCATACGATTCTGAAAGCAATGCATCCATTGCAAATTTGCTTCCAGATTGCAACACAGCAAATTTAGCATCAGGTAAAACATGGGCATTTAAACAAAATGTAGCTAATGCTTCCTCAACTGGAATTTCATAAATAACATCAAAACACTTCCTTATTATTTGCAATCCTTCTTTTGTAAAAGCATCCGGACATAACATAACAGCTTTATCAGAAAGAGGCACAAAACAGGTATCTAAATGATAGAAATTTTCATTAATCAGTTCTAGTAAAACAATACTACAACCGGTCAAATCCATGATTTCCGAATAAGCATCAGCATTACTGCGGTGACCATATCCTCCGTAAAACAACTTTCTTCCAGGATGAGGAATTGTATCACCCATACCTTCAAAAAGTTCAGTATTGTTTAAATGGATGGTTTGATAGTTTCTTTGTTTATAAAAATCCTCAAAAAAAGGAACTTCTAATTGTCGACTTTCATGACGCATTTTACTCATGAAAACTGATTTTTGATCTTGAAGATTCAAAAAAGGAAAACTTTGATTGGCACAAAAAACCATGTCTTCCCTATCCTCAGCTCCGGGAATCACCAAAACATCTTCTATAACATTTTTCGATTTCCAATCCTCATATATCGACTTCAATTGCTCCCATTGTTGAATAGCAATTGTCTTGTTCAATTTTCCTGCTTGGCTCTGCATGTAGGGATTTTTAACATCGATTATATCAAAATAATCAGGTCCACACATCAATACTTTTTTAGGTTCAAGGCGTTTTTCAAACCATTCAACATTAAAATCTGCATGAATATCTGAAAGTCTTTGGAAAGTTTGTACGGGTATCATAGCTTGTAAAAAAAACAAACATAAGTTTTATGAGACAATTACTCATACTGGTTGCTATTTTGATTTATTCAAATAATACAATCGCGCAACAAAAATATAATGGTCATAAGCCGGTTGGAAGAACTGAAGCTGAAAAAAAATTAAGTAAAGAAAGAGCAGGAACTCAACTTTTCAAATCAAGTTTAAACAAGAAATTCCCTTCATCTTTTGTGATGCCAGGCGAGTTTGAAGAATCTCAAGCGGTGGCTATCTCATGGTCGTTTGATTATAATAACAATGGCAATGTAACTGGAGCTGATACAAGCAGTGAATATGGAGTGGTTTCAGCTTTATTGGCAGATGCAATCCAAAAAGAATGTTTGGTTATTATTAGGGTTGATAAAGCAATTGATACCATTCCTGTTAAAGCATTTATGAATAACAGAAATACACCTTTATACAACTATCTTTTTATGGTTGCCAGAGGTGATGATTGGTGGACACGTGATTATGGACCAATGGCTTTCTATAACAATACTTTGGATACAATTTCATTCACTGATATGAAATACTACGATGGTAGAGATAAAGATGATATTTTTCCTGCACAACTAGCAGCAATTATGGGCAAAGAAAACTATGTAACATCTTTAAATGCAGAAGGTGGAAACTTTATGACAGATGGATTTGGAAAGATGTTCTTCAGTGACAGGTTAACCTTGGAAAATCAAGATATTTTGGGATGGTCTACACAAACAATATATGATACATTAAAAACTACCTTAGGAACTCCGGATTTAAAAGAACTGGTTTCATTAGAATGTGATGGTGGTACAGGACATATTGATTTATACGTAAAACTAATCGATGAACAAACCATCATCATGTCACAATATCCTTCAGAAATTACAGCTCAAGACAGACAAATAATTGAAGATAATTTTCAGGCCATTTCAAACATGACGAGCACTTATAACAGACCATTTAGAATTTTAAGAGTTGAACATCCTACCAATGATGCCGGAAAACATACAAGAAAATCATGTACACAAATTGATGCTGATGCAAGAAATTTTATCAATGGAGTAACTGTTAATAATAGCTTCATTTTCCCTTCATATTATGATGGAAAAACCGGTAATAAAGAGCAACACGAACGTATCATGTCATATTTTTATAGAACATTACCTGGTTATAATATAGTACCAATTGATAGCAGAGATTTATCTCCATTAGGTGGAGCAATTCATTGTATTACGATGCAAATTCCAGCAGAAAACCCAATTAGATTCTGGCACCCTTCTGTTGATGGTATTCAAGCTAATTTAGATAAGTATCATATCATCGCTAAAATCAGTAATACTAGCGGTATTAAAACTGCAAAATGTATCTACAGGCAAAATAAAGGAACATGGACAACTGTTAGCTTAACAGATTCATCAGGTTATTTTATTGGAGATATTTTAAATAGTGGCTTAAGTGGTGATGATGAAATCGAATATTATTTAGAGGCAGAAAGTAACAATGGAAAAACAGCAACTAAACCAATTACAGCAAAAAATGGTGGTTATTACAAAATCCGTTTAAGAATTCCTTCAGGATTTGAAGATGATATGGTTCAAAGAAACAATCACTTGTTTACAGCTTATCCTAATCCTGCAAAAGAATTTGTTAATATCAACTTTCAAATCATAGAAAAATCAGATATTAAGTTAAATATCTATGATGGTTTAGGGAAATTAGTTTATACAGAAAACCATGATCAAATAAAACCAGGTGTTTATACAAGTGAAGTAAATATCGAATCTCTACCACAAGGAATTTACTTTTACTCTTTACTGATTAATAACAAAACAAGTTTGTCTAAAAAATTAAGAATAGACAAATAGTTACCCTTGAAATCTTAAATATTTAGGGCCTGCTGAAAATCTTTATTAGAACTTATTATCAATCAATTAGACTGTATTTTAATAATATAAATGCAAGGTTTTAAGAACAATGGCTTAAAAATCATTATGTCAAGTACAATTAGTTTTCAATTTACTTAAAGACAGAAACAAGGCCATCTTTGTCGTTGCTGCCAAATTGAAGTATTATATATACATCTAATTTGGCAGCGTCTAAAATCTGACCTGTTTCTGTCTTTTTCAGCAGGCCCTATTTAAAACAAAAAATCCCGCTAATTAGTGGGATTTTTTGTTTTTATGAGCGACAAGAACAAGACATTAAATGATCATTTATCATTCCTGCAGCCTGCATATAAGCATAACATATTGTTGAACCAACAAAAGTAAATCCTCGACTTTTCAGAGCTTTGCTCATGGCATCACTTTCTGGACTTGTCGATGGAATATTGTTATTTGAATTGGGTTGATTATCTATAGTTTTACCATTTGTAAATTGCCAGATAAAAGCATCAAAACTACCAAACTCATTTTGGATGGCAATAAAGGCTTTTGCATTTTTAACGGTACCCGATATTTTTAATTTATTCCTGATAATGCCCTCATCCAATAGCAGTCTGGCTATATCATCTTCATTAAATTTTGCTACTTTTCTTACATCAAAATTAGCAAATGCCTTTTTGAAACCTTTTCGCCTATGAAGGATAGTTTTCCAGCTTAATCCGGCTTGAAAACTATCCAAAACAATAAATTCAAAGTGCTTTTTATCATCGTGAACAGGCTTACCCCATTCATTTTGATGATACGCCAGCATCAATTCATCATTACCCGGCCAAGTGCAATTCATTTATTTAGAAGAACAATCCAAACAAATCATTTCCAAAAATAAGCACCATTAATGTTAGAAGAATAATCATTCCAACATATTGAGCTCTTTCTAAAAACTTTTCACTTAATGGTCTTCTCAATATTATTTCAATCAATAAAAACACTACATGACCGCCATCTAGAGCAGGAATTGGTAAAATATTCATGAAAGCCAATCCTAATGAAATAAGAGCAGTTAATACCCAAAACTTCTGCCAAATCCATTCGCCTCCATAAAATTTTGCGATACCAATAGGACCTTGTACAGCTTTATTAACAGCGATATCTCCTTTAAAGATTTTCTGCCAACCCATTATTTGAGTTTGAATAGTTTCTACTGCTTTTTTGTAACCAGCAGGAAACGATTCAAAAAATCCAAACTTGACAGTTTCATATTCAAAATCCTTTGTATCGGGCTTAAATCCAACCAATCCATTTTCATCAATTTGAATTTGCAAAACAAGTTCTTGTCCGCCTCTCAATAAAGTAAAGTTAGTAGCTAAGCCTTTTCTATTGTTGACAATTGTCTTAAAATCATCAAAGTATTCAACTGAGATTGTATCAACTTTAGTAATAACATCATTTACCATTAAACCGGCTTTTTCTGCAGGAAAACCAGGTGTGATTTCATTAACAAAAAAGTGCATTCTTGGAGAGAAGAAATCAGCTTTTGCTGAGCTAAACTTCTTTATAAAATCAGATGGAATAGAAACACTAATTTCCTCACCATCTCTCAAAACTGTATAGTTAACTCCGTTTCCAAGGATATGTTCAATTTTTAAAGCCTCTTCAAAACGAACAATGTTTTCACCATTAACCTTTAATAGTTTATCACCTGTTTTAAAACCATATTCTTTTGCTAATTCAGAAGGAACAATTCCATTTTTTACTGAATCATTTTTAGTATACTTTTCACCATAGGTATAACTTAGCATAGCAAAAATGATAATGCCTGTAATTATATTTACTACTACACCACCAACCATTACTATTAAACGTTGCCAAGCTGGTTTGCTTCTAAATTCCCATGGTTGAGCCGGTTGTTTCATTTGCTCAGAATCCATGCTTTCATCAATCATTCCGGCAATCTTAACATATCCGCCTAAAGGCAACCAACCAATTCCCCATTCAGTATCACCTCTTTTAAATGAAAATAATTTAAAATCCCAGGCATCAAAAAATAGATAGAATTTTTCTACTTTAATTCCAAAAGCTCTTGCAGCTAAATAATGCCCAAACTCGTGGAGAATAACCAAAATCGAAATTCCCAAAATCAATTGGGACGCCATAATCAATACCTGCATAGTCAATTTCTAATGAGGTGCGAAAATAGGTTTCAAAATTCAATTTACCATGAATCAGTTTGGTTTCTGTAAATAGAATCAACCGATTAAATAAAAGAAAATAAACAATCAATCTTTATTCAAGATAACCAACAACTTACAAGCTATAAAATAACTTATAACAAAATTTTAAACATGTATTTTTAGGTCAAAACAAAAATCCCCAAGGAAAATCATCATACCGAAAATTGATTGGAACATAAATTTCTGTC
>JBMLOK010000113.1:0-2789 GCA_049243005.1 Bacteroidia bacterium
TGAATTAGTTGCAGGAATTAAAGGATTATCTGAAGAAACTACTACTGGTGTTCACCGTTTATATGAGCGCATGAAAAAAGGTACTTTACCTCTTCCTGCTATTAATGTAAATGATTCAGTTACTAAATCTAAATTCGATAACAAATACGGTTGTAAAGAATCTTTGGTTGATGCAATTCGTCGTGCTACTGATATTATGATGGCAGGTAAAGTTGCTGTTGTTGCTGGTTACGGTGATGTGGGTAAAGGTTCTGCAGAATCATTACGTGGTGCAGGCGCACGTGTATTGGTTACTGAAATCGATCCTATTTGTGCTTTACAAGCTGCAATGGATGGTTTTGAAGTAGTTACAATGGAAGATGCTTGTTCAAGAGCTAACATTTTTGTAACAGCAACAGGTAATGTGAAAATTATCACTGACCGTCATTTCAAAGCTATGCGCGATAAATCTATCGTTTGTAATATTGGTCACTTTGACAATGAAATTGATATGGCTTGGATGAACAATAACTACGGTTCAACTAAGTTCACAGTTAAGCCTCAAGTTGATGTTTACAATGTTGATGGAAACGAAATCATTATTTTAGCTGAAGGTCGCTTAGTTAACTTAGGTTGTGCTATGGGTCACCCAAGTTTTGTAATGAGTAATTCATTCTCAAACCAAACTTTGGCTCAAATTGAATTATGGACAAACACATCTGCTTATGAAAATAAAGTATATGTATTGCCTAAACATTTAGATGAAAAAGTAGCTGCTTTACATTTAGAGCATATTGGTGCAAAATTGACTATTTTGGATACTGAGCAAGCTGATTATATCGGAGTTAAAGCTCAAGGTCCTTTCAAATCTGATATGTACCGTTACTAGTACTTGACGATTTCTTAATAATTTAAAGCCGGTTTGTTTTTACGAACCGGCTTTTCTATTTTTATAAAATGAAAAAATCAATCTTTTTAGGTTTAGGTCTAGCAAGTTCATTAATTTTCTCATCGTGCTGTGAAGAAAGAACACTTTATTGCAGTCCTGGTGATGATGTAATAAAAAGCAGCCTACCTTATACAGCTGGTCAAACTTTAATCTATCAATCAGAAACCGGTAAAAAGATTTATGTTGAAATGAATACAAAAGCCGGGAGCAAAGGTTATTCCTACGAAACATCTTGTAAAATCATGAAAAATGATAAAGATGCTTGTGAACCTTCAGTATCCATTGCCGGGAAAGTAATTGATAGTTCTAATGTTTTTGGCGTTTATGAAAGGATGTTTTTTGCATCACTTACAAAACGCCAATATGCTGAGGATAAAGAATTCTATTCATTCTCAGCTTTTGGGAATCACTCTAGCATTTGGTTTACAGACAATTTAAGTGAAAACAAAACTGCGAGTATAGATACTAAATTTTTTGTACTTGAATCTGATTTTAAAACTCCTTATAAACAATATTCACAAGTGATTACTTATTCATCAGAAGAATTAAAAAAGAAAGAAAAAAATGTATTTGATACGAATGGAAGGCTAATCGCATTTATATCACCAAACGATGCTGAATGGTTTTATTTGGTTGAATAATCCTGACATGAATCTATCAGGCAAAAACAAAAAAGGGAATTGAACTCAAATCAATTCCCTTTTTTGTTTTTTAAAAGTTATTATTCAAAAGGTTTTTCTTGTTCTGAACTAACAAATAAATGGTTATTGTATAAAACATAACCCAGTCGCTCTCTTAGATCATCTGGATTAAATGGTTTGAAGATATAATCGTTCATACCAACCTCATACACTTTTTGGCGGAATTGCATTTCATTTTCGGCCGTAATGGCAATAATTGGAATTCGTCGCTTTCTTTCATCGGAAAGTTTACGAATTAATCTCGTAGCCTCAATTCCATCCATTTCCGGCATATGAATATCCATTAAAACAGCATCAAAAGTCTCTGCACTTACTTTAGCATAAGCCTCTTTACCGTTCATTACCACATCGGTTACAACACCCCATTTGTGTAAAAACTGACGAATCACGAGAATATTCATCATATTGTCTTCTGCAATCAGAATACGTTTTCCTTTAATCGAGTTTTCAAACGAAGCAGTTCTTGAACTTTTTCCGATTGCTGCATTTCTACTTACTTCAAAATTAATTGAGAAATAAAAAGTTGAGCCAACTCCAGGTTCTGAACTTAATTGAAGCTTACTATTTAAATTTTCCAGGATTCGTTTACAAATAGATAAACCTAAACCGGAACCACCAAATTTTCTGGTAATAGTTCCATCAGCTTGAGTAAATGATTCGAATATCTGTGTTTGTTTTTGTGATGAAATCCCGATACCGGTATCACTTACTTTTACATGAATCAAAGCATGATTAACAGTACTTAATTGCATGCTTAAATCAACCTTCACATAACCCTTTTCAGTAAATTTAAGTGCATTACTCACAAGGTTAATTAAAAGCTGATTTATTCTTAATGGGTCACCCTTTAAAACTGCAGGAATTTTTTCATCATAATTCACTAATAATTCTACACCTTTTTCAGCAGCTTTTATAGAGAACAAATCACGAATATCGAGAACAATATTTTTCAGGTTAAATTCAATATTCTCAAATTGCATTTTACCTGCTTCCATTTTGCTGAAATCAAGAATGTTATTTACAAGAGAAAGTAAGTTATCAGAAGAAATCTTTAAGATATTCAGATTTTCTATTTGGTCTTGATTTGGAAAATTCTGGTTTAAAAGATTAGTAGCTCCAATAATTGCATTTAATGGTGTTCTAATCTCGTGTGAAATAGT
>JBMLOK010000114.1:0-7504 GCA_049243005.1 Bacteroidia bacterium
TCTTCCGTTTTACACAAGCAGGTTCTGAAGTATCGGCTTTATTAGGTCGTATGCCTTCAGCAGTAGGTTACCAACCAACACTTGCTACAGAGATGGGTGCGATGCAAGAGCGTATTACTTCAACAAAACGTGGTTCAATTACTTCAGTACAAGCGGTATATGTACCTGCGGATGACTTAACTGACCCGGCTCCTGCAACAACATTTGCTCACTTAGATGCTACTACAGTATTAAATCGTAAGATTTCTGAGTTAGGAATTTATCCTGCGGTGGATCCTTTGGATTCTACATCAAGAATTTTAACTGCAGATATCTTAGGTGATGCACATTACAATTGCGCACAAAGAGTTAAATCAATTTTACAACGTTACAAAGAATTACAAGATATCATCGCAATTCTTGGTATGGATGAGTTAAGTGAAGAAGATAGATTGGTTGTATCTCGCGCTCGTCGTGTTCAACGTTTCTTATCTCAACCTTTCCACGTTGCTGAACAATTCACTGGTTTAAAAGGTGAGTTAGTAAAAATTGAAGATACTATCAAAGGTTTTAATATGATTATGGATGGTGAATTAGATCACTTACCTGAATCTGCATTTAACTTGGTAGGAACAATTGAGCAAGCAATTGCTAAAGGAGAAAAATTATTAGCAGAAGCTAAGTAATCAACAATTAAGAAATCATACGATGCAATTAGATATCATAACAGCAGACAAAAATTTATTCAGCGGAGATGTTGATTCTGTAACTTTACCTGGTAGTAAAGGAAAGTTTCAGATCTTAAATGGTCACGCTGCTTTGATTTCAAGTTTGGAGAAAGGCCAAATCACTGTTCAATCAAAAGAAGGTAAACAAGAATTTTCTATTACCGGAGGTGTGGTTGAAGTATTAAACAACAAAGTGATTGTACTAGCATAATTGCAAAGACTTTCAATATGAAGGCGGCCTTTGGCCGCCTTTTTTTTTGCCATCACTCTAATTCTCCTAAAAAAAATTTACTTTCCCTCTTATGTAAGTTTTAGTCACGCTTACTCTTCTTTTTCTCTACTTTTATGCTGATTTTATAAACATGAAGAAAAGTAATTTATATTGGTTATGTCAAATTGGAGGCTGGTTCTTCTTTGTTCTTGTTGAATTTATTGGTTATGGAAATACCTTTGGTTATAACCAACTCCTGGTTTTAAATGTAGTTGTCAATTTTGTTTTTGGATTAGGTTTAACCCATTTATATAGAAAGTTCCTGATTAAAACCGAATGGCTTTATTTGCCTTTATCGAAATTAATCCCACGGGCAATTTTTGGTGTTGGTATGGTTTCTTTTCTTCTTACTTTATTAAATATTTACCTCGATAGATTAACCGTTCCTTTAATGGGTCAATTGCCTGTCGATTGGGTGCTTATCCTAAATTATTTATTCAATTGGAGTAAGTACATTCTTATGTGGGCTTTGGTTTATCACTTGTTTCAATATTGGGAAAAATCACTTGAAGCTGAAAGAAGTCGCTACCAAATGCAGGCAATTCTTCGTGAAAATCAGTACAATAATTTAAAAACTCAACTGAATCCGCATTTTCTTTTTAATAGCTTAAATGGTATCAGAACCTTGGTTGATTTAGATCCGGAAATGTCAAAAGAGGCAATCATGCGACTTTCTAATTTATTGAGAAGCTCACTTCAAATGAGTAAAAATAAAACAGTTAGTCTCGAACAGGAAATGGCAACTGTTGAAAGCTATTTGTTAATTGAGAAAATCCGTTTTGATGAAAGATTACAGTATGTTTTTAACATGGATAAGGAAACTTTGGCTACCCAAATTCCTCCAATGATGTTACAAACATTAGTCGAAAATGGTGTGAAACATGGTATTTCAAAATTAAAGTTGGGAGGACAAATAATCGTCAATTCACTAAAAAAGGGAAATCGCGTGCAAATTGAGATTATTAATTCTGGTAAGTATGAATCGAATGCACAAGATTCTGCAAATGGACTGGGTTTAGAAAATACCAAAGAAAGATTGAAATTATTGTTTGAAGAGAAAGCTAGTTTCGATATAAAAAATCTGGATGAAAATTTTGTTATAGCAACTATAGAACTACCATTATGATAAATACAATTATTGTTGATGATGAGAGACTAGCTCGTGAAGGTCTCAAAAACATGTTAAAGGAATTTCCTGAAATTCAAATTGTTGCTGAAGCATCAAATGTAGATGAAGCTTTGGAAATGATTGATAAACTTAAACCTCAACTGCTTTTTCTGGATATTAATATGCCTGAAAAAACCGGTTTTGATTTATTGGAAGAATTAATTGAAACGCCGGTTGTAATTTTTACCACTGCTTACAATGAATTTGCAATTAAAGCTTTTGAAATTAATGCTTTGGATTATCTCCTGAAACCTATTGGAAACGATAGATTAAGAGAAGCTGTTCAAAAAGCTAAAAAGCAAATTGAAGAAATTAAGGTTCAAAGTCAACGCGCAGAATTACAGCCCGATGAAAGAGTTTTTATTCGTGATGGCGACAGATGTTGGTTTATAAAACTGGAAGAAATTAGAATGATTGAAAGTGCAGGTAATTATGCGAAAATTCATTTCGACAGATACCAGCCGCTTATTCATAGAACCCTGAATTCATTGGATGAAAGATTAAGTCACCAAATGTTTTTCAGAGCCAATCGCCAGCAAATCATCAACCTGAATTATATCGAAAAAATTGAACCATTTTTTAATAGTGGTTTTCTTATGTTCCTTAAAGATGGAACTAAAGTAGAGGTAAGCAGGAGACAAGCTGTAAAGTTCAAAGAGTTAATGAGTTTATAAGAATCCCTATTGGTTTTCTTTAAAACTTGTTCATATTAACCTTAATTTTTCCTTCAGCTAAAATATTAACCTTAACAGAAACAGGTGTTACATAAACATCGGCAGGTGTAATAGAATTAATACTTCCTTTTAATTCTATTACATCTCCATATCTTTTGTTTAAAGCTAAGTTTGCTTCTTTTTTGCTGTTTTCCAATTGTTCTGATAAGTCAAAAACCAAATTGCTTTCAATGCTTTTTCTAAAAGATTTCGATTGCAATAACCAAGACGTTGTTTTTACTAAAATGTCTTTTGACTGAACATTAAAATCGAATTCCTTGATTTCTAATGTTTTCTTTTCTTTATTAAATGTTGGAATTCCTTCCAGATAGAAAATTCCTCTGATATTCTTACCAATCCCGGCTTTTTTAACCTTTCCATCGAGTTTTACTCCAATCAAAAGTTTTGTTCCATAAGCAAAAGCTTTAGCATCGAGAATAGTTATTTTGTACTCAGGGCCTTCAATTAACTTACCTTTTTCTCCAATCTGGTTTTTCATTTCTGCATTAATTTGCTCAATACTTACCTCTGCATGTAAAGCCAGATTTACCTTATCATTTAAGGTGCTTACCTGTCTTAAATTTGGTAATTTATTACTACTATCTTGAATTGGTTTATAACCCGAAACCATCTCAACAATACTTGAAATTCCGGTATTAAAATCCAATGTAGTTTCTGTAGTTGTAATGGGTGTAATAAAGATTTCTTTTGGACGAAGAATTAACCATGAATTTAATTTTTCATCAATCAAAAAAGGGTTTCTTAAATCGTTCCAGCTTTTGCTCACTTCTTTTTTTAACTGGGCCTGTTTAGGAACTTCTTTATCAATGTATGCGCTAATTTTATCACTCTGACTTTGAATTACATTTCCAAATAAATCAGGGAAATCTAACTTATAACCTGCAATTTCAATTACCGGTAAATCTTCCCATCTTACTTGAGTTTTACTTTTTAATGTTAGGTTCCAGTCTCTATCTACAGCAGGAATTGATTTAATAATTGCAGTCACATTAAATGAAAAGTTTTGCTCTTTATTAATTTCCAATCCTAAGACCGATTTTTTAAATCGATAAATGCCTTCAATATGCATTGGAATTTGAATCTGAATGGCATTTTCTTTTCCATTCACTAAAATATTCGACCTTTTGTCGATGCTTATTTTTAAATCATCACCACCATCATCTTCAAAGGAATTATCGTTATAAATATTCTTTTCAAATTTTTTATTAATTGCATTAGCTACATCAATTAAGTTTACACTAATTGGAATTCCTACAGTTGTAAGGGGTTTTGCCGGTTCAATAAAATTATTGTTTACAGGCTTTGGTGCAACTATATCCTTTGTTTTACAAGCGTTAATAGCAAAAGAAGAAACAATTCCGATAAGTAATAATTGATAAAATTTCATGCCTGAAATTTAACCCAATGCAGTTATTTTAAAAATTGTATTTCGATTAATTGTTTCTCAGAAAAACTTAGAACTCACCAAAATCCGTTTAAATTTGCAGGATATGAGTTCACCTATTATTGCTCCTTCTGTTTTATCTGCCGATTTTGCTAATCTTGGCAGAGATGTTGAAATGATTAATTCTAGCAATGCCGATTGGTTTCATGTCGACATTATGGATGGCGTTTTTGTGCCTAATATCTCTTTTGGATTTCCGGTAACAAAAGCAATTAGTAAACAAGCTAAAAAGCCTTTGGATGTTCACTTAATGATTGTTCAGCCTGAAAGATATATTAAAGAATTCAAGGAGGCAGGTGCTGATATTTTATCGGTTCATTTAGAAGCTTCAACACATTTGCACAGAACTATTTATGCGATAAAAGAAGCAGGAATGAAAGCAGGTGTTGCTATCAATCCACATACACCAATTTCTTTATTAAAAGATATAATTAAAGATGCTGATTTGGTTTGTATGATGAGTGTTAATCCGGGTTTTGGTGGACAGAAATTTATCGAACAAACTTATACCAAATGTGCAGAGTTGAGAGAAATGATAGATGCTGCGGGTTCTACTTGTTTGATTGAAATTGATGGTGGAGTAAATGAAGTTACAGCTCCTAAACTATTAAAAGCAGGAGCAGATGTTTTAGTAGCAGGAAATTATGTTTTTGCATCTTCAAATCCTGTTGAAACTATTGCTTCTTTAAAATTATTAAACAAGTAGTTTTGACTGTTTCTATTGCTGATATTCAGGTTTATCCTATAAAGTCTCTTGGCGGATTTTCGGTAAAGGAATGGCCGGTTTTACCTGAAGGATTAGCATTTGACAGACAATGGATGTTGGTTGATGAAAACGGGAAGTTTATCACCCAAAGAACCAATGCAAATCTGGCTTTATTAAAAGTTCATTCTTTTCATTGGGAAGATGATTTTTTTGAAGTTGAATCGCTTCTAACTAAAAGCAAAATTCAAATACCAATTAAGTTCAGTTCAGAATCTAAAAAAACAATTGTTTGGGATGATGAAGTAAACGCCTTTTATTACCAAAATGAAATCAATAAGTGGTTTTCTTCTGAACTTGGTATGCAATGTTTTTTGGTTAAAAAAGACGCAAATTTTATCCGTCAGGTTGATTTAAATTTTGCTTCACCAAATGATTCTACTGGCTTTTCTGATGGATTTCCTGTTTTAGTAATTTCCGAATCTTCTTTAAATGATTTGAATTCAAGATTAGAGTTTCCTGTTCCTATGAATAGATTCAGACCTAATATTGTTTTATCAGGAACCCATGCTTTTCAGGAAGATGAAACAAGAGAATTAATTTTAGGGGAAACAGAATTTAATTTAGTAAAACCATGTGGTAGATGTATCATGACAACTATCAACCAAAATACTGCAGAAAAGACTGCTGAGCCTCTTAAAACATTGAGTTCATACAGGGCTTTTAATAACAAAATACTATTTGGAATGAATGCTTTGGTAAAAAGGACCGGAAAAATACATTTGAATGAATTAGTTCATTTGGTTCAATCCTCATAAACCCTTATAGTTGTAAGCTAGATAAGAAAAGCCTGAATTGGCCGTTTTGATGCATGTTCATGAAAAAAACCATTTTATTATTTTTTATACTGATACTTTCCATCTTAAAGCTTACTGCTCAAGAGGCCATCATATACGGAACAGTTCAAGATTCTTCAGGAAAGCCTGTTCCTGATGTGAATATTCAAATTCTTGGAACCAAGTTAAGTGGCTTAAGTGAAAATGATGGTTCTTTTTCGTTTAAAGTCAAAACCGGAATTGCTTATGACATTGTTTTTTCCTTCGTAGGTTCAGCTTCAAAAAAACTAAAAGTACCCTCATTAAATGCCAATCAGAAATACAAATTGGATGTTTTTTTGGATTTTGGTGTTGAATTGGATCCATTTATTTTTTATGAAGAATTTGGCAGAGGAAAGGCCTCCAGTTATACTATCGACCCTAGAAAGGCCAGCTCATTACCTAACGTTAGCGGTAGTTTCGAGAAAATATTAACTACTCTTCCGGGTGTGAGTTCTAACAATGAATTGAGTGCCCAATACAATGTGCGTGGTGGTAATTTTGATGAAAACCTGGTTTATGTAAATGATATTGAAATTTACAGACCTTTTTTACCAAGAAGTGGTCAACAGGAAGGATTGAGTTTTATTCATTCAGAATTGGTTCAAAATGTAAAATTCTCTGCCGGTGGATTTGAAGCACGTTACGGAGATAAATTAAGCAGTGTATTAGACATCAAATACAAAGACCCAAAGAAATTTGCATCTTCTGTAAATGCTGGTTTACTTGGTGTAATGGCTCATGCAGAAGGAGCTTCAAAAAATTACAGATTTACTTATTTATTGGGAACACGTTATTGGAGTAATGCATATGTTTTAGGAACATTAGACGTAAAAGGTGATTATAAACCCAGTTTTTATGATGTTCAAACCTTACTTACTTATCATTTTACCGATAACTTAAGTTTATCATATTTAGGAAGTTTTGCTCAAAACAATTACTTCTTCGTACCTCAAAACAGAGAAACAGTTTTTGGAACAGTAAAAGCGGCTTACCAATTACAAATTTATTTCGATGGTGCCGATTTGATGTCGTACCAAACTTCTACTCATGCAGCTAGTTTGGTTTATAAACCCAATTTAAGAACCCAGTTGAAATTTATTGCATCGAGTTTTTCATCAAATGAAAACGAAATGTTTACTGTTGAAGGTGCTTATCGTTTAAGTGATATTGAAACTGATATGGGTTCAGATGATTTTGCAAGAGCCAGAAGTTTAAGAGGTGTTGGATACTTTATAAATAATGCCAGAAACAAAATCAGCGCAACAGTTAATAATATTGGTCACCGCGGATACCTAACAAAAGGAAAAAATCAAATTCAATGGGGTGCATTTTTTCAAACAGAAAAAATTAAGGATAAACTTCATGAATGGTATTATGATGATTCATCAGGATTTTCTAGACCACCTTTGGTTAATGATTCTTTGTTTGAATTAAATTCATTTTTAAGCACAAAACTGGGTATCAATTCTTACAGACTAAATGCATATATCCAAAATACTCAGATATTAAACAAAGATTATAATGTTGAATTAACTTATGGCATAAGAGCCAATTACTGGAGTTTTAATAATGAAACAGTAGTTAGTCCAAGGTTTCAAT
>JBMLOK010000115.1:0-14278 GCA_049243005.1 Bacteroidia bacterium
GGTTCTATTTTTTTGTATGAAATGGGTTCTACTTCTTTTAAGAAATGTCGGAGTTGTGAAGTTTTCTTTTCTTCTCCATTAATTGTTCCCCAGCCATGTGAACTCACAATTACGCCATCAAGTAAATTTTTGGAAAAGTTAATTAAATATACATTCCAAACCATCATCGATGTTTCAGGGTTTAATTCATGAACTGCAGCCACTGCAATATCTTTTATTCCTTCAGTTTCAATATCTTTTAACATAGTATTTATCGTCCTGTTTTTTTACTTCTCTTAAACTCCTTATTGCATTCACGAATAGCCATTACCAAATCGTAATCGTTTGCATTGAGTATAAAATAATTAGGTAGATTACAGAATTTCTTGAATTCGGGTACCTGAGTTAAACTCAATCCAGTTGAACGCATAATAATATCATCGGTGTATTTTTCATCAACCATTTGCTGTTCTCTGTAAAGTTCTATTAAATGAGTAAGTTTAATATATTCCTGAAGCTTTTGGTTACTTCCTGAAAACAATTCTGTTAATGGACTTCCGCTACTTCCTCCAATCCATGAATCAATATGGTCGTAGTTATTAAGTAATGGACTTGTTTTTAATATGACTGCAGCTCTTCGTGCCAGACTATCTCTTCTTTTTTGGTGATAATTGATATCAACTTCTTTTAGTTTATAAGAGATTTGTTTCAATCGTACTTTAATAGGATCAGTATGATTTTTTTCTACATATTTCTTTACCACCAATTCGAAATTCTGATAACCAATAACGCTGAAACTAAGTGTATCATTAAGTTCTACAGGAATGCCAAATGCTCCATGGCGATTACTGATATATCTTTTTTGAGAAGTTTTATTCAAGATATTGGCCAATGGAATCGTATTATTCGTGTCGGCACCAATCACAAATCCCTTAATAATAAAAGGTACTTTTTCTGAAATGGTTTGAGCACCGATTCCTCCGCATACACTTAAAAATAAAAAGAAGAAAATTGCCTGAACCCGATTCATTGACCGCAAATAAATGTTTTTAATTAAATCTTTCACTTAGTTTAGGCCAAATTATTCTTTTTTGAGGTTTTTTGAACAATTCATGACATATACAGCCAATTCATATTCACTCGCTAAAAGCACAAATTTGCTTCCTGGTTTGCAATTTCTTTTAATTTCTTCGGCAGTTTCTATATCAACCTTACAAACCTGAATTATAAATTCAGTACTTAGTTTATCTTCTGCTTTTACTTCTTCCTGGTACAATTGACTTAAAAGCCTTAATCGTTCCATTTCCTTTCCTTTTTTGCTGTTATTATACCAAATTTGGGTGATTAAACCTCTAAGTACCAATCCGTTTTCTAAACTTAAAACTGCTTTTTTAGGGAATTTTGTATACCGAGTAAAGTCGTTTAATAAACTGTCTTTTTTCATAAGACCCGCATAAACACGTGCCAATGAATCGTTTTTCTTTCTTTTGTAGTTGTAGGTATTTAAAGGATAGGTTTTTTCTATCATTTTGATATTTAATACATCTGATGAATTGTTTTCTTTCACAACAAAAACATGGCTTTGATATCCAATGGCATGAAATTCAATCGAGTCACCTAAATTTACTAGTATTTTAAAGGCTCCGAATTTATTACTGATAGTTTTTAATCGGGTTTGATGGTTTTCAATATTGATAAAACTCAAAGCATTTCCTTCAGAGTTCCTAATAAAACCCTTCATTTCAAAACTTTGTGCATATGAATGCATGAAACTAAACATCAAAATTAAAATTCCGAAAATTTTGATGAGTATTGGTTTTATCATGCTTTGAAAATATTTTGTCATGTAGGCTTCAAGTTTTTATCCTATACAATTTTCTATTTCATCAAATCTAAACTTCATCTGTCATATCTTTGTTTTTAATGAGTGAATATAAAAAGTTAATTCTTAAAAGTGGGAGAGAGCGTTCTCTGGTAAACAGACATCCTTGGGTTTTTTCAGGAGCAGTGAAAGATTTACCTAAAGCTAAAAACGGAGAAATCATCCAAATAGTTACAAATCATAATGAATTACTTGGATATGCCTTTTTTGCACCAAATTCTCAAATAACAGCAAGGGTTTTTGAATTTAATCCAAATGAAATTGAAATAAACGAAGCCTATTGGTTAGATAAAGTTAAAAATGCCTTTAATCTTAGAAAATTATTCATTAACCAGAAACAAACCAATTGTTACAGGTTAATGCATGCAGAAGGTGATTTCTTTCCCGGAATAATTGCAGATGTATATGCCGATGTAGTTGTTATTCAGTTATTAATTAAAGGAACTGAGTTGATTTCGGAAATCATTTTTAAAGCTTTACATGAAATTGGATTCAAACATATTTATCTAAAAACCAAACAAAATACTCAATTATTAGAACAGGTTGAGCAGGTTTCAAGATGGGTTGGCGAGCCAAAAGAAATGCCTGTTTTGGTTTTAGAAAATGGAGTTAAATTTCAAATCAATGTAGAAACGGGTCAGAAAACCGGATTTTTTATCGACCAAAGAGAAAACAGAAGGATTTTAGCAACTTATTCTAAAGGAAAAAGAGTGCTGAATACATTTTCTTATTCAGGTGGATTTTCTGTTTATGCACTAGAAGCCGGAGCTGAATTGGTTCATTCGGTTGACAGTTCAAAAGATGCAATTGAATTATGCGAGCAAAATGTTCAACTCAGCAAATTTGAAGGTAAACACGAGAGTTATGTAAGTGATGTTTTTGAATTTTTAAAAGTAGTTGAACCATCATTTTATGATATTATAGTTTTAGATCCTCCCGCATTTGCTAAACATGCAAGAGCTGTTGATAATGCTGCGAGAGGTTATAAAAACCTGAATTTACTAGGGTTTCAAAAGGTTAAACCGGGTGGGTTAATTTTCACTTATTCGTGCAGTCAGCATATCGACAAAGACCTATTCCGTAAAATTGTTTTTGGCGCTGCAGCAGATGCAAGAAGAAACGTAAGGATTTTGCAACAGCTATCTCAACCGGAAGATCATCCTATAAATATATACCACCCGGAAGGTGAATATTTGAAGGGATTGTTGTTGCAAGTGGATTAATTTGGGAATTTGTTTCAAAATGAATCAATTTTTGAATTGGTTTAAAAGTTAATAGTCTGTAAAATAGGTATTTGCGTTTTTTGGTACGTGAATTGGTATATGTATTGCAAGTATGAAATTTGCAATAAAATATATCTGGTCATTATTAATAGTACCACCACTATTGTTTCTAAAGGGAGATTTATCTTTTCAAACAATGTTGGAAGTACATGATTTGCAGCCACAGCATATGATTGAACAAAAAATGGAATCTGCCTTAGGGGAGAAAGAAGTTAAAGAGTTAATCATTAAAGTTAAAGTTGCAGAGGAAGGTACTGATTTTACTGGTGAAGGTTTAACTATTAATTTATACGATAAAAACTACGGATATATACAGAAGTCTCAGGTTATTAAAGGTCAAATCAGATTTAGATTGGTAGGGGAAAACGCTAAACCGGAAACATTTATAGTAGTATCTCCTGAAACTTTAGACGAGTTAACAATAAGCGATAACAATCCTGATAAAGTGATAACATTACATTCCGGCAAATCTGCTGGTTAAATAAAATATTCTAAAATTCATTTTGCTTTTGAGGGTCGTGGTGAAGAAACACGACCCTTTTCTATTTTATAAACTTGCTAAATGATTCTCATTTAGTTAAAAATTGCGGCTACCAACAAGTTTCCCACTATACTTGGGAATTCTTATTCAATACAATAAATTGCCGCCATGCCTGCAGATAATATTCAAGACTATCAAAAGATAATTCAGGAATTAAAAGCCAGAAAGTTCCAACCCGTTTATTTATTACACGGAGAAGAACCTTATTTTATTGATGAAATCTCTAATTTTATTGAAGAACACGCCCTTACAGAAATGGAAAAGGCGTTTAATCAAACTATTTTATATGGTAAGGATGTTGAAATTCCTCTTGTAATCGAAAGCGCCAGACGTTTTCCAATGATGGCTTCTCACCAAGTTATCATTGTTAAAGAAGCTCAAAACTGGAAAAAACTGGATGAACTTGAATCATATTTTCAAAAGCCGGTTCCAACTACAATCCTTGTGATTTGTATTAAAGGTAAAAAGGTTGATGGTAGAACCAATTTATTTAAATTAGCTAAAAAGTATGTCAATTTTGAAGCTAAAAAACTCTGGGAAGACAATGAACTTCCTAAATGGATTATTCAATTGGTACATTCAAAAGGATTTGAAATTAGTGAACACAATGCAGCCTTGATAGCTGATTTTATTGGCTCCGACCTTAGTAGAATAAAAAATGAAATTGAAAAACTAATTCTGAATAAAGATAAGGATAAAGAAATTGGTCAGGATGAAATTGAAAGTTTTATTGGGGTAAGTAAAGAGTTTAATACTTTCGAATTACTTTCTGCTATAGCAACAAAAAACACCAAAAGAGTTTTTTATATCAATCACCATATGAGTGATAAAAAAGACTTTTCAATTATTCCTTTATTGGCAATGATGAATAGTTATTTTGCCAAAGCTTTAGGATTTAAACAAGGTGGAATAAAAGATTCCCGTTCTATAATGTCAACTGGCATGAATCCCAAACAAGCCAAAGATTATGAAAGATTATTAGTTAATTATTCTCAAGCTTCAATTGAAAGAATTTTAGGAATTGTGGCAGAATACGACTTAAAATCAAAAGGTGTGAACCTAACATCTGTTGATGATGTTGAGCTGATGAAGGAACTTTTGTTTAAAATTTTAGAGGCTTAAAATCTTTTTTGTGTAAATATTGTTTGATTTATGGCTAAAATAAGCTGAAAAGTGATTTTTTGCTTTGATTATTTTATGAATTATATATTTTTGAATTTCGCGTATTTAAACTAATTATAAACAACACCCATATGAAGAAAATCTACTTAGTAGCTTTTAGTGCGATTTCTACTTTTGCTTTCGCGCAAAAACCGGTGCTTCCTCAAGGTCCTCAAACTGCTCGTCAGGCAGAAAGAAGCCATGATGTTACACCACAAACTCCAGTTAAAATTGGAACTCCTACAAACTTTACTCAAAAGTCTTTGGGTAAAAAAGCATTCGCTCAAAAAGTTGGTGAAACTCAAAACGACCAACAAACAAATGCATCTATTTATAAAAGAACAATTTTACATACAGGTGGTAAGGTATCTGTAAGCTGGACAACCAGTGCTGATGCTGCTCCGTATGCAACTCGTGGAGCGGGTTATAACCATTTTGATGGTACTTCTTGGGGTGCTGTTTCAAGCCAAAGAATTGAGCCAGAACGTTGCGGTTTCCCTAGCATTGATTACAGTCCAAATACAAATGAAGAATTAATCATTTCTCATATTGTTAAAGCAGGTACTGGTAATGCAGGTGGTATTAGATTTAACAGAAAAACTGGTTTAGGTACAGGCACATGGAATTCAAGTGTTGTGCTTGATACAGTTTCTAGTTTACCAGGTGTTTTATGGCCTAGAACTGCTGTTTCAGGTGATAATCTTTACATTTTTGCTTCTTATACCGATTCATCAGCAAACCAACCTGGTCGTGTTGTTATGGATGGTATTCGTACGCCTCAGGTTTTCTCTCACTACAAATTCAGTACCAACGAGTGGGTTGCTAAAAACATCTTACTTCCTGGTTATGATAAAGAAAGAGTTTACTCAGGTGGTGGCGATAACTATAGCATCGATGCTGAAGGTTCTAATGTTGCTATTTTAATCGGTGGTTTAACTGATGATGTTGCTTTATGGAAATCTACTGATGCAGGTTTAACTTGGACAAAAACTATCATCGATTCTTTCCCGGTTCCTGCTTACGACTACAAAACTTTAGTTGATACTGCAAATACCAATGATGGTGGTGTACATGTAACTTTAGATGCTTCAGGAAAAGCACATTGCTTCTGGGCTCGTGCAAGAGTATTAGATAACAATATTGATGATGGTTCAATTACTTATTTCCCTGGTCAAAATGCTATTTTGTATTGGCAAGAAGGTTGGACAACCAACGAAGACAGAGTTATTGGTGGTATGCCTGATGAAAATGACAACGGTACTATGGATTTAGCTGATTCTTGGAATGATGCAGGTGCAAGATATGGTAACCATTCTATTGCTACTATGCCTTCTGCTGCTATTGGTCCTGATGGCGTTATTTACTTAGCTTATTCAGCTTTAACTGAAGATGATATTTCTGCTGATAGCAAAAACTACCGTGATGTTTACATGATTCACTCAAAAGATGGTGGAAATACCTGGAGTGATATCTTAAATTGTACTTCTTTCTTAGGTTTCAACTTAGAGCAAGTTTTTGCTTCTTTAGCTAAAGATGTTGATGGTAGCGTTCACATGACTTTCATGCAAAAAGCTTCTATCGGTCGTTATGATGCTACTAACAATCCTGGTGCAACTGGTCCTTATGATATCGTTTACATGAAAATCGATACTGCAAGCATTCATAATGGTAGCTTCACAAGCATCAATGATGTGAAAAACGATTTATTCACTGTTAATCAAAATTATCCTAACCCATTCACTAATATCACAAATGTGCCTGTTAACTTCAAACGTAGCACTGATGTAACTGTTAGAATCATGGATTTAGCTGGTAAAGAAGTTTTCGTAAATAATTATAACAATGTTTCTGCTGGTGCAAGCACTTTAGAAATCAATGCTTCTGGTTTAAGTTCAGGTTTATACTTGTACTCTATCGAAGCTGAAGGTTTTAAAGTAAGCCGTAGAATGATTGTTGAATAATAAATATTCAAACTAAAATAAAAAGGTCCGCTTCAACGAATTGAAGCGGACCTTTTTGTTTTAGCATTCTTAGCTTCTTTACCTAATGACAAATTGATAGAATCCTTAACTCAGATTATTACACGTTAAAATCAATTTAATAAATTAGAAATTGAAAGATGTTCTTTTACGCAACTCCTAAAAATCCTGAAGGGATGACATGATTATAGAAAACATAATTTGAAGAAAACGACCCCCAAGTCTCAACCACGCGGACCTTTGGTCCGCGTGGTTGAGACTTGGGGGAATTCATATTGTTCCCTTTTCTATAAACATTAGACCACCTATCGGGATGTTAAATTTCATGAAATGGCGCTTTTAAACCTATAAATTTTGAAAAGATGTATCTAGCCATCCTCCGGAATAGGGGAAATTACTACGAGTAAACAAGAGGAAACTCGTATTTTGATTTTACATTTTCAACTCGTTTAAATTCCGTGTTTCTGATTCAATAACAATTGCTCTGAATCCCAATTAACTCTTTTTACAAAAGCGAATTTTCTAACATTACAGGTATGTAATTCGCAGATACCACAACTTGTTTCTATACAAGGATCAGCATGAATAAACAACTCAACTTCCTTATGAAATTTTTCGCTAATTAAAGATTCCACCGCTGTTACTTCTTCATGAGATTCTTCTAAAGTATAATACCAGGGCAATGTTAAATGACTATCAATATGCACCTGAGCACCATATTTTACAATCCTTAAATTGTGCATGTCAATCCAGTTTGCTTTCCTGTTTTCCTGTAATACCAATGCCACATTTTCTAACATTTCAGAATCGGCTTCATCCATAAGGCCTGCAACAGAAGTTCTCATTAATTGATATCCTGTAATAATGATACTAATACCAAGTGCAACTGATATGAGTGCATCAAGCCAGATTAAATGAGTGAAGTAAACCAATATCAATCCTATAACTAATCCCAGACTCGAATATGTGTCGGTTAGTAAATGCTTACCATCTGCAACTAAAGTAGGAGAATGTTGCTTTTTACCGGTTTTAATTAAAAAACTTCCAAGGAAAAAATTTACTAATCCTGCAAGTCCCGATAAAAATATTCCATAATCAAGTGATTCAATCGGATTGGGTTCAATAAAAGTTCTTATGGCTTTGTATAAAATATAAATAGCTGCCATTATAATCAATCCACCTTCAAATCCTGCCGATATAAACTCTATTTTTCCATGACCATATGGATGCTCTTTATCCCTAGGTTTTGATGCTAAATGAATACTAAACCATGCGAAAAATCCCGCTGCTACATTTATGATCGATTCCATTGCATCGGTTAAAATTGCAACAGAATTGGTTATAAAATAAGCGACAAATTTTATGAGCATTAAAGCAATCCCAATAACTACCGTAAGTCTGATTGCCCAAAGCTTCTTTTGATTTTGCTCTTCCATTAAAATATTTTACCCGGATTTAAAATGCCGTTAGGGTCGAAGGCTTTTTTGATGTTTCGCATGAGTTCCAATTGTATTTCCGGCATAACTATTGGCATATATTTTTTCTGAACATAACCAATTCCATGTTCACCGCTGATGGTTCCTCCCAACTTTTTGCAAAGCTCGAAAATCTCAATAATGGCAGCATCTAACTCATTATTCCAAAAATCATCACTTAAATCATCCTTCAAAATATTGACATGTAAATTTCCATCTCCAGCATGTCCGTAACAAACAGTTCTAAATCCATATCGATGGGAAATTTCTTTAACACCTGAGAATAATTCAGGCAACTCAGCTCTTGGAACTACAGTATCTTCCTCTTTGTAAGTATTGTTATGTTTTGTGGCTTCTCCAATGCTTCTTCTAAGTTTCCAGAAATACTCTTTTTCATCTGAACTTTGTGCAAACAATACATCTACTGCTCCAAATGAATCCAATACTTCATTGATTGCCTCACATTCCGACATCATAATTTCTTCTTTGTTGCCATCTACTTCAATCAATAAATAAGCACCAATATTTTCTTTTATTTCAAAAGGAATATTTAACATGTTTGATGACAATCGAAATCCATCTGGTTCAACAAATTCACATGCAGATGGATTACATCCTGCTTTGAAAATTCCATTAACTGCCTCACAAGCTTTTTCTGGCGATTCAAAAGAAGCCAGCATTAATAAAGTTTGTTGAGGATGTGGAACAAGTTTCAAATAGATTTTAGTGATAACAGCTAAAGTTCCTTCACTACCTACCATTAAATGAGTTAGGTTATAACCGGTAGAGTATTTTAGGGTATTTGCACCGGTGTGTAAAATGCTTCCATCAACTAATACAATTTCAAGGTTTAAAACATAATCTCTGGTTGTTCCATATTTAACGGCCCTCGGACCACCGCTGCTATGTGCCATATTTCCACCTAAAAAACAAGAACCTTTACTGGCTGGATCAGGTGGATAAAACAAACCTTTTTCTTTTACTGCATTTTGTAAAACTTCATTGATTACACCAGGTTCAACTATTGCCTGAAAATTTCTTTCATCGATTTGAATAATTCGATTGAATTTTTCCATAGCCAAAACCACACCACCGAATACTGGCAATGCTCCTCCGCTTAGTCCGGTACCAGCCCCTCTTGGAGTCACACAAATATTATTTTCGTTACAATACTTTAATATTTCAGATACTTCATTTGTATTTTTGGGTTTGATAATAAGTTCAGGTACAAACCTTAAATCTTCGGTATAATCTTTTGAATATTTAGCGAAATTTTCTTCATCATAAAAAATCGAATCTTTTCCACAAATCGAGCCGAAAAAAAGAATATCTTTTTCTTCTATTTTCTTGAATCTATTCATGCTGCGAAGTAAACATATTAAAACCTGCCCTACAAGTTACAATAAATTCAATTATGAAGAACTGATGTGTGATTGTTCATGATAAGCGGCACAAGGTTTTAGGCAATATTTTACTATTATTGAAACTTTTACCTGACTATATGAAGAAACTGATACTCTCTTTAAGCCTAGTTTTAACTTATGTTATGATTTCTGCCCAGGATCTAAAACCAATTACTTTAGAAGATATCTGGACAAAAGGTACCTTTTCTGCAAGGTATGTTCCCGGTTTTAGTTCATTAAAAGATGGACGTTTTTATTGTAGTCTTGATGAAAAACAAAACCTATTGAGGTATGAATTTTCTACAGGAAAAGTAGTAGATACCATTATTGCGCAGTCTGATATAAAAGCTGCCAATAGCGGAAGCGCGCTAAGTTTGGATAATATTACATTTAGTGAGGATGAAAAATCTGTCTTGATTGCCACTCAATCAGAATCAATTTTTCGCCATAGTTATAGAGCTGTTTATTATGTTTATCAACTAGACAAAAAGAAAATAATCAAACCATTGGAAGAAAAAGTAAGGTATACTGATTTTTCTCCGGATGCATCGAAAATTGCTTATGTAAAAGGCAATGATTTGTTTTTGTTTGATTTGGTTCGATTAGAAGAAACAAGAATTACTAAAGATGGAAAAGAAAATGAAGTAATAAATGGTGGAACCGACTGGGTTTACGAAGAAGAATTTGCCATTTGGAAAGGATTTAGCTGGAATGCAACTGGCGATAAAATTGCGTTTTATAGATTTGATGAGTCTAAAGTGAAAGAATTCAATATGGCGATGTATGGTTCTTTGTATCCTAAAGATTTTAAATTCAAATATCCTAAAGCTGGTGAAGACAACTCATCAGTACATATTTATTCTTATGAATTAAAAACAGGATTACTTACAGAAATTGAAACAGGGAAAGAGGAAGATCAGTATTTACCAAGATTTCAATGGACAAAAGACCCTAATGTTCTCTCAGTTCAAAGGTTGAACAGACTTCAAAATAAATTGGAAATTTTATTGGCTGATGCTAAAAATGGTGCATCTAAGGTAATTTATTCTGAAGAAAATAAATCTTATATCGACATAACAGATAACCTATATTTTTTAAATGATGGAAAATCGTTTTTGTTTAGCAGCGAAAGAGATGGATACAATCATCTTTACCATTATTCGATGACCGGAAAACTCATCAAACAAATAACAAAAGGAAATTGGGATATTGATGAGTTTTATGGTTATGATGCAAAAAGTAAAAAATTCTATTATAGCTCAGCAGAAGTTAATGCTGCAGAGAGATATGTTTATTCAATAGGATTAAATGGAAAAAACAAAACCAAACTTACCTCAAATAAAGGATGGAATACAGCTTCCTTTAATAGTGATTTCACCTGCTTTCTTCATTCCTATAGTGATATAAACACACCTCCAGTATATGAGTTAATGAATGGAGATGGCAAATTATTGAGGGTTTTGGAAGACAATGCTACTTTAAAAGCAAAATTGAAAAACTATCAAATTAGTCCTGCCACTTTTTCTACCATGAAAAATGAACTTGGTCAAGCCATGAATACGTTTTCGATTTATCCTTCAGCTTTTGATTCAAGCCAAAAACATCCATTATTAATGTACGTTTATGGTGGTCCTGGTTCACAAACCGTTATGAACAGATGGTCAGGTGGAAATTATTTCTGGTATCAGATGTTGGCTCAAAAAGGATTTGTTATTCTTTCAGTTGATGGAAGAGGAACAGGATTTAAAGGAGAAGAATTTAAAAAATGTACCTATTTGAATTTGGGTAAATACGAAATTGAAGACCAGATTTATGCTGCGAAAAAGATGGCAGAATTGAAATACATCGATGCAGGCAAAATTACTTTATGGGGTTGGAGTTTTGGTGGATATATGGCTAGTTTGGGCATAACTAAAGGTGCAGATGTATTTCATTCAGGTTTAGCGGTTGCTCCAGTAACAAATTGGAGGTATTACGATAATATTTATACTGAAAGATTCATGAGAAAACCTCAGGAAAATGGGGATAATTATGATAGCAATTCTCCTATAAATCATGTCGAAAAAATTAAAGGCAAATACTTAATTATTCATGGTACTGCCGACGATAATGTGCATTTTCAAAATGCAGTTGAAATGGTAGATGCCATGATAAAAAAAGGAGTAAGATTTGATAGTGAGTTTTACCCAAATAAAAACCACGGAATTGGTGGTGCAAAAACTCGTCTGCATTTATATGAAAGAATGACAAGATTTTTAGTTGAATAGGTTTTCGAATTGATTACCATAATTTTAAAAGGTTGTTTAAAGTTTTTTAATATTTTTTTAAACTTTAACCAACCTTTTCTGTTTTAACTGAGTCTTGCTTTAATGGTCCGTTATAAAAATAAAACAAACATGAAAATGAATACTAAATTTATCCTGCTATTTTTAATGCTGAGTCTATTATTTGGCATAAAAACAAATGCGCAGTTGTTGGGTGGAACATCTTATTCCATCAACGGAACTTCAAACCCTCCAAGTAGTTTTGCTACTGTAGCTGAGGCATTTACTTATTTAAATACTAGCGGAACATCTGGTTCTGGAACTGTATTATTAGAGCTATCAACCGGATACTCAGGTGAAATTGGTGCCATTCCTGCTCTCAATACTTATCCAGGTATGGATGCATCTAGACCAGTTGTGTTAAAACCTGCTACAGGTTTTTCTACTACAATTAGAACAAGTCCTGCAGCAAGTGCCGGAGTTATCAGATTGGTTGGGGTAAAGTATTTTACCATTGATGGTTCTAACAACGGAACCAATTCAAGAGACTTAACAATTAAATTCCAATCAAATTTAACAACAACAAGTGCCGTTATTGTCATCAATCCTTCAGCAACGATTACTAGTGATAACATCACCATTAAAAATTGTAATATAGTAGGTTTCTCTACCAATACAACTAGTCCAACAGCCATTGGTATTTACATGGGAGGTACAACGGTTCCAAGTGTTCCATCTATTGGTCAAAATGATAGTAATAGTTTTGAAAACAACTATATCCAAGCCGTTAATTTTGGTATTTATTTACGTGGACTAGCTACTGGAAACAGGGATAACCTGAACAGAGTTGTCGGTAACCTAATTGGTGGTACTATTGCACCAAATGGACCCGCAACAGATTCAATTACTTTTGTTGGATTTGCAACTGCAAATGGTGCCGGTGTTTGGTTTACTGGTCAGAATAATATTCTTATTGATTCAAACGAAATCAGAAATCATGTTTCTAATACAGCTTATGGGTTTTCTGGAATTTTTGCAACAACTACAGGTCAGTTCAATACCAATGTAACAATTTCAAGAAATCGTATTCATGATTTAACTTATCTCGGAACTGGTGGATGGGGTGAATATGGAATGCGTTTAAATCTGGGTTCGAGTACTCTTCAAACTTATGATATCTTTAATAACCAAATTTGGAATATCAGAACTGATGGTTTCTCAACTCAAGCTTCAACATTTAATCCTAATGGAATCATGTTGGAAGGAACAAGCGCAAATGCAAACGTTAATCTATACTATAACTCAATTAATTTATCAGGTACAACTTTAAATGCAGGGGCTTCTTCTGCTTTGTGGATAGCATCGGGTTTAACAGGCGGTATAAGAGCTGTTAACAATATCTTTTCAAATACTTTTGGTGGAACTGCATCCGCAGGTTGCCATGCAGTTACCACAAATTCAACAACAGCTATGCCTCTTGTTTCATCAAATTACAATATTTATTTTGCCAACTCTGCAACCAGTATCAATAGATTGGGTTGGATGAGAGGCGCGGCTGTTTTAACCCAGGCTGCATTTGTTTCGGCCACAACAGGAACAGGAATGGATGCTAATTCAATTTTTTCGAATCCTAATTTTGTTTCAACTTCAGATTTAACTGTTAATAATTTACCAGCAATGGGTGCTGGTACGCCAATTGTTACTCCTACATTTAGCAGAAATGTAACAACTGATATCAGAAATTTCTTAAGAGATGTTTCAACTCCATCAATTGGTTCTTTTGAAGTTCCTTTGGCTCCAATGTCTTATGATTCTACTACTTCTACTCAATTAACTGCGGCAATTATTGCAGGAAATGTTAATCAGGCAATTCTAAGAATTAAAGTTTCTGTTACCGGAGCTTTAAGTCCTTTAAATGTTTCTAAATTAAGTTTTACAACCAATGGCTCTACAAATCCTTTAACCGATATTGATAGTGCTGAAGTATTTTATACTGCAGGAAATCCTGTATTTAGTCCTGTAAATAAATTTGGTGCAAGTGTTTCTGGTCCTAACGGATTGTTTCAAATTTCAGGAAGTAGAAACCTACAAATGGGCGATAATTATTTTTGGTTAGCTTACGATGTAAAAAGTTCAGCTACCTTGAATAATGTTTTGGATGCGACTTATGATAGTATCACAATTTCTGGAACATCTTATACCCCAATAGTTTCAAACCCAGCCGGTGCAAGAACCATTTTAGGAGCTATGGCCGGAAATTATAATGTTGGTTCAGGACAAGTTTATTCAACAATTACAAATGCATTAACGG
>JBMLOK010000116.1:0-1213 GCA_049243005.1 Bacteroidia bacterium
GCTCAATTCCATGCTATTATTGAAGAAACAGAACAAGAATTAAAAGATAATAAGCGTTATAAAGAATTTTTTCATTTAAACCTTAAGGTTTGTCACTTTTTGACCAGTGTAAACCGAATTAAAGAAGCAAAAAAACATTTTTATGAAAATGAGAAATTGCTAGGTGATTTGGAAATGGCGGGATTGAAGAATTTTAATGATTATGAATCCGTACAATTAGCCAATTCATTTGGTCTACTTTTTAAAAATGAGGAACAATTAGATTCAGCTGAGAAATATTTTCGAATAGGATTAGAAAGGGCTAGAATTGTTAATAATCGAACTTGGACAGGAATCATCTCAGGAAATTTAGGGAGTATTTTGGCAAGCAAAGGCGATTATGTTATGGCTGAGAAATTATTAATTATAGATAAAACCGAATCAATACTTTCAAAGCAAACTACAAGTGCAATCAATGCTGTTTTAGCTTTGGTTGATATTAAATTGTCTCAGAATAATGTAAAAGAAGCGGAAATTTATTTAAATCAGGCAGATTCATTAATTAATGCATATTCAACAAATAATGATGAAGAAAAAAGCTATTATGATATAGAAATAACGAGTAAACTAGGAGCGCTTCAGTTGTTGAAAGGAAACAAAATTGAGGCCCTTGAAAACATGCAAAAAGCTTATATCGAATTAAAAAGCAGGTATAAGAATAAAGTGTTTTTAACTTCTAATTTAAATAGTAAACGTTTTGCTTTTGAGGAAAATGTAAGCAAGATTTCTGAGCTTGAGGATAAATCGAATAGGAGAAAGTACATTATAATTTTCATCATAATCATCGTCCTTTGGTTAATTATAACTCTTATTAATCAAAGAAAATTTAATCAACGATTAAAAGAAAAGAATAGTCAAATTGAAGAACAGGCAAAGGTTCTTCAAGAATTAAATGCACAAAAAACAAAATTATTTTCTGTTGTAGCACACGATATGAGAAGTCCGTTTGCTAACCTAAGAAACCTAATAGATTTGCATGCAGACAAAGCTTTGAGTGATGAAGAGTTTATGCTGTTTTGTAAGGATATAAATAAGTCAATTCATGGCCTTTCCGGTACTTTTGAAAACATCATGAGTTGGGCCAAGGTTGGCATGGAGCAAGGTATTAAGGTTAATGTAGAAAGCGTTAATTTTGCTTCTATAATTTCAGAGATTATCCTTCAAATTAATCCCA
>JBMLOK010000117.1:0-2193 GCA_049243005.1 Bacteroidia bacterium
CTTCAGCTTTTGCTCTTAAATCATCAATATCAACATAACCATTATCCAAAGTTTTGGTAACAATTACTTTCATTCCGGCCATAGCAGCACTTGCAGGATTTGTTCCATGTGCAGATGAAGGAATTAACGCAATATTTCTATGTGATTCACCTTTGCTTTTAAAGTATTCACGAATCACCATTAAACCTGCGTATTCACCTTGTGCACCTGCATTTGGTTGTAAGCTGATTCCTGCAAAACCTGTAACTTCTTTTAATTGATGAGTTAGTTCTTCAAAAATTTGAGTATAACCTGTTGCTTGATTTCTTGGAACAAAAGGATGCAATTGTCCAAATCCGGGCATTGTTACAGGAATCATTTCAGCAGTTGCATTTAATTTCATTGTACAAGAACCCAAAGCAATCATAGAATGACAAAGAGATAAATCTTTTGATTCCAATGATTTGATATAACGTAACATTTCATGTTCACTGTGGTATGAATTAAACACAGGATGCGTCATGAAATCAGATTTTCTTACAAATGAACTTGGTGCCTGAATTTCTACAGTTGCAGCTTGAACAAGTTTAATTGATTTACCAGTTAAAATAGAAGCCAATTGAGAAATTTGCTCAATAGTATGAGTTTCATCTATTGAAATGCGGATATGGTTATCGTTTACTAAAGCAATGTTGATATCAGCATTAATACATGCATCAACCAAATTTTTTGCATTTGCTATTTCAAAGCTGATGGTATCAAAATAGTTTTTGTTAACTAATTTGAATCCATTTTCTACCAATGAATTTGCCAAAGTATTTGCTAATCCGTGAACTCTGCCGGCAATTCCCTTTAATCCTTTAGGACCATGGTAAACACCGTACATACTTGCCATGATTGATAGCAATACCTGAGCTGTACAAATATTTGATGTAGCTTTTTCTCTTTTGATATGTTGCTCACGTGTTTGTAAAGCCATACGTAAAGCAGTATTTCCTTGGCTATCAATTGAAACACCAATTAAACGACCTGGCATCTGACGTTTGTAAGCATCTTTAGTTGCAAAAAATCCTGCATGAGGTCCGCCGTATCCCATTGGAACGCCAAATCTTTGTGCAGAACCAACAACCACATCAGCACCCCATTCTCCCGGAGGAGTTAATAAAGTTAAACTCAATAAATCAGCAGCAACAGCAACCATTACATTTTGTTCGATGGCTTTACCCATGAAAGCGCTGTAATCAATCACATCTCCGTTTCCGGCAGGATATTGAATCAAAGCACCAAAATAAGTATCATCAAAAACAACAGTTTCATGGTTTCCAATAACCAATTCTACACCAATAGGTTCAGTACGGGTTTTTAAAACGTCAATTGTTTGAGGGAAACATAATTCAGAAACGAAAAACTTGTTTGCGTTTGCCTTTTTAGTTTCTGCGTATAACATGTGCATGGCTTCACCGGCAGCAGTGCCTTCATCTAAAAGAGAAGCATTTGCAATTTCCATTCCGGTTAAATCAATAATCATTGTTTGGTAATTCAACAATGCTTCTAATCTACCTTGAGCAATTTCTGCTTGATAAGGAGTATAGGCGGTGTACCAACCCGGATTTTCAAAAATATTTCTCAAAATTACTCCTGGTGTTAAAGTACCGTAGTAACCCTGACCTAAATAATTGGTATTTAATTTGTTTTTTGAAGCAATTTCATGAAGCATACCAAGCAATTCAGCCTCGGTTAAAGCAGCAGGAAGATTCATTCGTTCTTTTAATCGGATATGCGCAGGAATTGTTTCTTCAATTAATTGGTCGATACTGCTTACTCCGATGGTTTTCAACATGGCTTCAGTTTCGTTTGCCATTGGTGAAATGTGGCGGTAAATGAACTCGTCACGATGGTTTGCTTTGGTTTGCATATATGATATTATGATTTTCTTTTTTCTACTTCTTAAAAAACATGCGAATTTATTTGTTTTGAAGAATCTAACAGATGATTTTATTCAGATTCTTTGCACCTTTTTCGAATGATTTTTCTTTATGGTATGTGACAAGTAAAATTCAAATTAGTTCTTAATTTAAATGATTTTACATTGTCATTATTTTGTGTTTGGCTTATAATCAAGAGTATAAGTCTAAATTAACTTGTTTTATCTTGAATTAAACTCAATTCCTAAGATGAAAAATTGATTGATTACGAAAATAAATTACCTAAACC
>JBMLOK010000118.1:0-4000 GCA_049243005.1 Bacteroidia bacterium
AGCCATTGTTGAATGCTTTTCATTCAACCAATCTAGTAAAATTTTCTGAATCCAATAGCACTTCTTGCTTCTTTTAAAGTTGCATCTGCACTTTCTTTGGCTTTTTCAGCTCCTAATTTGGCTACTTTACCCAAGTAATCTTCATTGGCTAAAATATCACTGATTTTCTCTCTGATAGGTGTTAAAAATGTAACCATATCTTCAGCCAATTGCTTCTTTAAATCACCGAATCTTATATTACAATTAGCATGTGCTTCAACATAAAAATCTAAAGTTTCTTTTGTAGATGCTACATTTAGTAAATCAAATAAGTTTTGTACAGGCTGACTAGGAACTGAGTTCGGCTCAGTTGGCGTATTTCCACTTACAGCTTTTGATATTTTTTTTCTTAAAACATCAGGAGAATCAATCAGGTTAATTACATTGTTTTCTCCATCACTTTTACTCATTTTTCCTCCACCTTGTAAACCCGGAATTTTCACCAATTCACCACCATAATTGAATGCTTGTGGTTCAGGAAAAAGTTCAATATCATACATTCTGTTGAAACGGTTTCCAAAGGTTCTGGCCATTTCCAAATGTTGTTCCTGATCTTTACCAACCGGAACCAAATGTGCTCTATGAATGATAATATCGGCAGCCATCAAAACAGGGTAGGTGAGGAGTCCAGCATTGATATTATCAGGTTGTGTCCTTACTTTTTCTTTAAACGAACTTACTCTTTCTAATTCTCCTTTGTAGGCATGCATGTTTAAAAGCAAATACAATTCAGGTATTTGAGGTAAATCACTTTGAATATATAAGGTACATTTTTCAGGATCTAATCCACAAGCTAAATATTCTGCTAAAACCTGCTTAACACTATTATGTAAATCTTTCGGATTTGGATGTGTAGTTAACGAATGGTAATCAGCAATAAAGAAAAAACATGGATGTTCATTTTGCATGCTGATGAAATTTTTCACCGCACCCATATAATTGCCTAAATGAAGCATTCCTGTTGGCCTAATGCCACTAACTACTATTTCTTTTGAAGACATGAATTTAATTGGTTATAACATGTAAACTACCTATTGAATAGATGGCTTACAATCGATTTTATTTAAAATTATATTGAATTCAAACTTACTTGAGTCGTATACAATATTTCCTTGCTCATCAATTATTGCAGGAGCAGTTTTTAATAGAATTTGATTATCTCTGATTTTCCAAATTAGATTTTCTTTAAACTCTTCACCTTCCTGAGAATAGGTGTAAACGCATTCAATGATACTATCTTTAATTACTCCTGAAATAGTTCCTATTGCAGCATCTTTTTCATAAGGAATATAGTTGTATTCACCTGTAACCAATGAGTCTTGGATATGGATATTTAGTGAGGTACTATCTTCGTTTTTCAGTCCATCAGTCAAAAGAAAACAAAGCTTTTCATTTCTTTTATTCTCTGAATTTTGCTGATTTTTTTGCTCATTATTTGAACATGAAACCAAAAGAAATGCTGCTAGAAAAACATAAACTATTTTCATAATGAACCTTGTTGACCTGCTAATAAAAACATTACTGCCATTCGTACGGCTACTCCATTTTCCACCTGATCTAATATGATGCTGTGTTTACTGTCAGCAACATCACTGGTAATTTCAACACCTCTGTTAATTGGTCCCGGGTGCATAATTACAATTTCCTTATTTAATGAATCCAGGCGTTCCTTGTCTAAACCATACAACATACTATATTCACGTAATGAAGGAAAGTATTTTAAATCTTGTCTTTCAAGTTGAATTCTAAGCATATTGGCAACATCACACCAGGCCAATGCTTTCATTAAATTTGTTTCAACTTTCACACCGAGTGATTCTATGTGTTTTGGAATTAAAGTACTTGGACCGCAAACCATCACTTCGGCACCTAATTTTTGTAAGCAGAAGATATTTGATAAAGCGACTCTTGAATGAGTGATATCACCAACAATAACTATTTTTTTGCCCTTAACGGAACCTAATTTTTCTCTAATTGAAAAGGCATCCAATAATGCCTGAGTTGGGTGTTCATGAGTACCATCACCTGCATTAATAATATTGGCTTTGATATGTTTGGAAAGAAAAACACAAGCTCCCGGAGCAGGATGTCTCATCACAACCATATCCACTTTCATTGCAAGGATGTTATTTACTGTATCAATTAAAGTTTCTCCTTTTGAAACAGAAGATGATGAGGCAGAGAAATTAACGATATCAGCACTTAATCTTTTTTGAGCCAGTTCAAATGAAATTCTGGTTCTTGTTGAATTTTCGAAAAAGATATTTGCGATGGTAACATCACGAAGCGAAGGAACCTTTTTGATAGGCCTATTGATAATGGATTTAAAATTATCTGCTGTCTCAAAAACCAGATTGATATCATCTGCATTGAGTTCCTTGATTCCCAGCAAATGTCTTTGAGAAAATTTCTTCATTTCTATTTTTATTCTTGGCCTAATAATCAGGGTTGTATTGGAAGTATTTGAACGATATCTTTTTTACCTTGTTCTTTCCATTCTACTTTCACTTTGTCATGAGCTCTGGTATCAACAGTTAATCCAACATAATCAGCTTGAATAGGTAAATCTCTGCTGTAAAGTCGGTCTATTAAAACCAGAAGTTCAACTCTATTTGGTCTTCCAAAATCGGTAATGGCGTCTAATGCTGAACGAATTGTTCTTCCGGTAAAAAGCACATCATCAATTAAAACAACTTGTTTATGACTCATACTGAAATTGATTTTTAGTTCAGAAGGAATGATATGTTCATTTCCTCTTCTAAAATCATCGCGGTAAAAAGCAATATCAAGTTCACCATACAGAACATCTTTTAATCCGGTAATTTCCTCTAATCTCGATTTAATTCTTCTCGAAAGAAAAATTCCACGAGGTTGCATTCCAACCAAGGCCACATCGGCAAAACTACCATGTCTTTCAATAAGCTGATAACATAGTCTGTCTAGAGTCAATTGAAATTGTTTCTTTTCAAGAATTATACGTTCCTTCATAAAGTAATGCCTTTTATTTGGCTTGAAGTGGGCTTCAAATATCCGATATTTAGCTTAAATATTGATTTATTTTTGCTGACTTAATTCCAGAATATAATCAAATTCATATTGAGTAAGGCTCATAACAGATAATCTTCCTTGTCTTACTAATCCAATATTCTGTAAATTTTCATCTGCTTTTATTTGCTCAAGTGTGATTGTTCTTTTTAGTTTTTTGAAGGGTTTTAGGTTCACAACCACCCAATTAGGGTCTTCGGTAGTGGGGTCCTGATAAGCTTCTTTAGAAACCTTAGCAATACCAACAATTTCTTTTCCTTCATTGCTATGGTACCACATCACTAAATCACCTTTTTTCATTTCTCTTAGGTTATTTCGGGCCTGATAATTTCTAACTCCATCCCAGAAAGTTTCCTTGTCTTTTTCAAATTGTTCCCAACTGTATTTAAAAGGTTCTGATTTAACCAGCCAATGTTTCATCTTGATGTTATTTGTCGCAAATTACAATATTAATAGGCAAAAAAAATCCCGACCAATTGGCCGGGATTTTTTATTTTACATTAAGACTATTTACCTTCAAGTTTCGCTTTTAATTCAGCTAAACCATCAACGTCAGCAAATGTAGATTTCTCATTGCTATCGTTTAATTTCTTAGCAGCTTTAGTTGCTTTTTCTTTTTCGGTATCCTTACGTTTTTCGTCTACTACTTTTTTCTCAGCTTCTTCTTCTCTCCACAATGCAGTATGAGAAACAACGATACGGCGATTTTCTTTATTGAATTCTGTTACTTTTACTTGAAGAACTTCATCTTCTTTCGCAGTTTTCTTATCTTCTTTTTGTAATTGTTTTAATGGAGCATATCCTTCAACACCATAAGGAAGAGCAATTGTAGCGCTCTTATCTTCGATTTTTAAGATAGTTCCTTCATGGATTGAACCAACTGAGAACAAGGTCTCAAATGCTTCCCAAGGATTTT
>JBMLOK010000119.1:0-1149 GCA_049243005.1 Bacteroidia bacterium
TCACTTTTTGTCATCGAGTTGATATAAGGCTTAATCATGATTTGGGCTTCAACCTGACCAACAAACGCACTAGCTACATTCGATAAAGCTTCACTGCCACTTACTCTCATCAGCCTATGAACCAATCCTGCAATAAAAGATACAATTCTTTGCATCAATCCAATATGGTAAGCGATATTTACCAAAACGGCCACAAAAATAATTGTAGGCATAATTTTGAACATGAATAAAAAGCTATATCTGTCACCAAAAATGGGTTTTAATAGTTCTGGTTTCATTAATCCACCAAAAACAAAAGAACCGCCTTCATCAGCAAGCATTAATAGTTGTTCGATTTTTTTTCCAACCCAGGCAAATACATTTTGTCCGATTTGAGTTTTGAGAATGAATAAGGCCAGCGCTAATTGTAAGGCTAAACCACTAACAACAACTCTGTAATTAATCGCTTTTCGGTTGTTAGAAAATAAAAAAGCCAAGCCAAGTATTAAGGCTATACCAATTAGTCCGGTAAATCTTTCCATATTATTTCTCTCTTCTGTTTATTTCATCTCTGAATCTTGCGGCCAAAACATAATCTTCAACACGTATAGCATCTTCCAACTTTTTATTCAGTTGATCCAATGTTAATCTTGTAACATCATTAGGGTCTACTTTAGGTGGGGTAGGAGTACTTCCAATTTCTTCCTCAAATTCACTTTCAGGGTCGTCATTAAACACAACCCCTGCTGTATCCATAATTTCTTTATAAGTATAAATCGGACATTTAAATCTAACAGCTAAAGCAATTGCATCTGATGTTCTTGCATCTATTTCTCTGATTTCGCCATTTTGTTCACATATCATTTTGGCATGAAACACACCTTCATGCAAATTGTAAATTACAACCTCATGGATATGTATATCAAAAGCTTTACAGAAATTAAGAAACAAATCATGTGTCATTGGTCTGAATGGTACTATTTTCTCAATTTCAATAGCAATGGCCTGGGCTTCGAAACTTCCAATAACAATTGGTAGTTTACGTTTCCCATGGTCTTCACTTAAAATTAAGGTATATGAGCCACTGGTTTGACCTGTGCTTAGTCCTGAAATATTTAATTTTATTCTACTCATTTTTTTTTAATCAACACCGCGAAGTATCACCGCGAT